>JAYUYW010000147.1:0-5931 GCA_043752325.1 Rhodanobacteraceae bacterium
GCAAGTGATTGGTCATCAACACGTTGGCTTGCACGTCGCAGCCCGTGCGAAGGGTGATCTCGTTGAGTTCGGTCAGGTTGCGCGCTCGATCTGAATCGGAGAAAAACGTCGGCTGGCGGTCGTTGCCTCGCTGCACGATGTGCTGCGGGTTCCCGGGCAGGTCGACGCGGGGCGGGCGTGGCATGATCGATCCCTTGCGGTGCATGACGATCACACTTCTCGTTCCGTCTACACGCTGCCATCGCAACGCAGCTCGAACCGCTGTAGGAAAATTGCACTCTGACCCGGGGTTTGACTCAATCCGCTGCGAGCCCGCATGGAGGCCGACCCGCTCGACCACCGCTGGTCCAGCCATCGCGTCAACAGCGCCGAATCCAGCGAACCGCTTATCACTCCGCATCGCCCAAGGCGTGCGCCAAGTTCAAGCGACTACGAACCCCGAGGTGCTTGGCGAGCATTCGTCATCGAAACCGTGGATTCCGCGATCGAAACGCGCTACCCGCGCCTTAAGGATAGGTATAGTTCACCTTCTATGGTGGGCACGACGCCCAGCCTCGACTAGCGGAGAGATGTCATGGGTCTGATTCAAGCAGTGGTGGGTTCGGTGGGTGGCGTGCTTGCCGACCAGTGGAAGGACTTCTACACGGTGCCGGCGGGCCTGCCGGCGACGGCGGCGCTGTTCGCGGCGGTACCGCAAGGCACCAATGCCGGACGCGGATCGAACACCAAGGGTTCGTCCAACATCATCACCAATGGCAGCAAGATCATCGTGCCGGAAGGCTATGCGCTGCTGCTGTTCCAGGACGGCGCCATCACCGGCCTTGCTGCAGAGGCCGGCGGCTACGAATGGCGATCGGATGATCTGAATTCGAAGTCGATTTTCGCCGGCGACGGCCTGATGGAATCGCTGGTCACGCAGAGCTGGGAGCGCTTCAAGTTTGGCGGCCAGCCGGGTTCGCAGCAGGCGGCGTTCTTCGTCTCGATGAAGGAGCTTCCCGACAACCGCTTCGGTACCCAATCTGAAATCTATTGGGACGACGCCTTCCTCAACACGCAGGTTGGCGCCGTGACGCGCGGCACCTACACATTGAAGATCGTCGACCCGATTCTGTTTGTGAAGAACTTCGTCCCGGCCACCTATCTGCAGCCAGGCCAGGTGTTCGATTTCACCGACTTGGACAACGCCGCTGCCAGTCAACTGTTCAACGAAGTGGTGGGCTCGCTCGCGCCAGCCTTCAGCCTGTACAGCAATGACCCGGCCAAGGGCAATCGCATCACCAAGCTGCAGCAGGATTCGCTCGGTTTCGCCAAGAGCCTGTCCGATGCGGTGGAAGCGGGTTACCAGTGGAAGTCGGATCGCGGCTTGGCCATCGTCAAGACCGCCATTATTTCCATTGAATATGACGCCAACACGCGGGAGCTGCTCAAGACCGTACAACGCGCCGATGCGCTGGCGGGTTCGCGCGGCAATTCCAACCTGCAGGCCAGCGTCGCTGCGGGCATGCAGTCGGCAGGCGAGAATGGCGGCTCTGCCGGCCTGGTCGGCCTGGGCATGGCGTCGGGAATGCTCGGCGGTATCGGCAGCCTGCAGCAGCCGGTTGCGCCCGCCGCGCCGGCGGCTGATGATTCCGTCGCGAAATTGAAGAAAGCCAAGGAGATGCTCGATCTGGGCCTGATCACGCAAGGTGACTACGACGCAGCCAAAGCCAAGGCGTTGGGTCTGTAGGCCGGCATCACTCGCAACCGCCATGTCGAACTCCAATACGCCGCCGCTGCCGCCCTACACCGGCCCGGGCTCGCCACAGGACGTGCCGCCTTTGCCCGGCGACTTTCCTGTCGAGCCGAACAGCCTGCCCGACCCGATACGCGATGAACTGCTGGCACCCGACCCAGCCGCCATCGATACGTCCGCCGACGAACTCAAGGACGGTCTCAACCATTGCCCAAAGTGCGGCTCGACCGAGATCCGGCAGAAAGCAGGCAGCGACCTGCTGATCTGTATGTACTGCCGCAACCAATGGGATGGCGCACGCGTAGAGGAGGAGTTCGGGTTTGGTGAAGGCATCGGCGACCTCAAAGGCACGGTGATCGCGTCGGGCGCGCGTGACATCGCGGCCGACACCGCCAGCCTGATGACATTCAAGTGCACCGCCTGCGGCGCCGAAGTGACGATCAATACCGAAAACGCGATGACCGCGCGTTGCCACTGGTGCCGCCACGTTTTCGGCGTCAACGAGCAGGTCGCCAATGGCGCGGTGCCCGACGCGGTGTTGCCCTTCCACATCAAGAAGGACGACGCCGTCGCGCGCATCCGCCAGTTCGTCGACAAACGTCGCCTGTTCGCACTGAAGGCCTTCAAGGAGCAGTTCACGCCCGAGAACGTCGTCGGCGTCTACTTGCCTTACATGATTGTCGATGGACGCGCGAGTGTCGCTGTCGACGGCCAGGGCGAGATCGAGACGCGCCGCTACACGCGTGGCGAAGGCAACAACAAGAAAACCTATTACGACGCCGACGTCTATAAGGTAGACCGCCACGTGGACTTCACCATCGACGACCTGCCAATGGAATCGTCCAGCGAACGCGGCAACCTCGACACCCGCGCCAACACCAACAACATCATCAACACCATCCTGCCTTTCGACACCAAGAATGCGGTGAAGTGGAACGCCTCCTACCTCGCCGGCTTCACGTCGGAGAAGCGCAACAACAACGTGGAAAGCCTGCGCCCACGGCTGGAAGATCAGTTGCTGTCGATCGGCCGCGCCCAGGTTCTGGAATCGACCAGCCGCTACGACCGCGGCGTGCGTTGGGAGCAGGAAAGCATCGACGTCCACGGCACGCGCTGGGTTGCGATGTACCTGCCGGTGTGGCTGTATTCCTACCACCAGCCGGGCCGCAACGGCGGCATGCTGCACTACATCGCCGTGAACGGCCGCACCGGCGAAACCATGGGCAGCGTGCCGGTTCAACAGTGGAAGCTGATCACGACTGCGCTCACGGTCGGCACCTTTCTCGAAGGCATTGCGTTCTGGATCATCGGGAGTTCGTCATGAGCGACGACGGCGGACTTTGGCTACTCGCCATGGGCCCGGCCGGCGCCACCGCGCTGTACTGGGCCTTGTATCGCTACTATCGCAACACCGACAAATCGCATGCGTTCGAACGCGAGACGGTGGTCGAAGCCCAGCCCGTCACTGGCTCGGACGACAAGGTCGACGAGGTGAAGGGCACGCAACAGACGAGCATCCCGGGGAACAACGTGAGTGCTTATCGGGCGCGGGTAAAGCGGGTTCGTGAGGGTGGAAGTTAGCGTTCTTCCCGATTCGTCTACGTGCTGCAATCGCAACTCGGGTCGAACCATTGTAGAAAAAGCACACTTCCACTCGGGCTTTGTGGGTGCTCGGACCCGGGCTTTCGGCAAAACCTGCGGCAGTTGATTGACGCAGTGGTGGCCCGAGCGCACGCTTTCGGCGTGCTCAAATGCCACGTCATAATGCAGAACAGTATCCTCATCGCCCTTTCGGTCCTTGCTTTCAGCGCCAACGCGCACGCGCAGTTGACCCTTCGCAGCGGCACCGGCGCGAACCCTGCTGCCATCACGCTCGTGCGTGACCAGTTTCGCACCGATCTCGGCGGAGGAACGACGCCAACAGGCAACGGCTCTTTCGGCGGACTGCGCCGTGAGATCAACTGGGACGGAGTGCCGGACAGCTTTTCGGCACCCAACCCCTTTCCGGCAAACTTCTTCAATGTCAATTCCCCCCGGGGCTTGGTGGTGGCAACGCCGGGCGCCGGCTTTCAGGTCAGCGCGTCGGCCGCTACGGCAACACCCGTAAACTTCGGCAATCTCAACAGTTACACGTTCCAGCCCTTCAGTGCACAGCGCATGTTCACCTCCGTAGGCAGCAATGTTTTTGACGTGTATTTCTACGTGCCAGGCACATCGATTCCTGCCGTGGTGGATGGTTTTGGCGCGATATTCGAAGATGTCGATCTATCCAGCACGACGAGCGCACAGTTTTTCGACTTCGCCGGCTCAAGCCTGGGCACGTTCTTTGTGCCACCACTCTCGGGCGGGCTGTCGTTTCTCGGTGGATTCACTACCAATGGCAAACGAGCCATCGCGCGCGTTCGTATCACGAATGGGAATATGGCGATCGGCGCCATCGACAATGGCACCGGATCGGACGTTGTCGTCAACGACGACTTCATCTACGGAGAGCCGCTGGACACGCTGTTCACCGACGGATTCGAATAGGCACCGCGAAAGTGGGTTCTGAAGGTGAGGTCAGCGAAAGTGGTCAGAGTGAACTTCTCGCAACCCGGATCGGCATCACTTTTCCTTCAGCCGCAGCCTGTGGATGGCGGTGGATTTGTTCATAGCGAATGGCTTGCATTGTCGCGACGCGCTGTTCGCGTACGGCGACGAGAACAGCCTTTCGCGTTCAGCGCGTAATGACCTCGCGGTGCATCGGTGCCAGGATCGCGAGCAGCTTGTTCTGCGATCGGAACGGAATGTTCTTTCGGTCCATCGCGGTCTGTAGATCCTCGACGAGCGCGTTGAAATCGGCACGGCGGATGTCTAAGGCAGCATGCGATTCCTTCATGTCGCGACCGCTGTAGACGCAACCGCCGCCGAGGATGGCGCAGAACTGCTCGGCCAGTTGCCGTTTGATGCGCTCCTGTTCGCTGTTCTCGAAAAACGGTCGCAGGCGCGGGTTCTTGAGCATGATCGCCATGAAGTCATCCATCAGCGCGGTCATGCCCGGCATCCCGCCGAAGTCTGCGAACACGCCAGCGAGATCCGGATGCACGGGCGCGGGATCAGCCGCACCGGGTGTGCGCGCCGGAGCGGGCGCGGCGGCCACTGTTTCAGCCGGCATGTCCTGCGCCGACACCGGCAAAATCGGTAACGCGGCGCACGCCAGGAGGGCGCCAAGGAAGGATAAGGTCTTCATGGTGTGGTTGTCCTGTGAGAAGTTGATCAGAACCCAAGCTGCAGCGACGCGTACAAACCGCGCTGCTCGTTGCGGATCAGGATAGTGCCGAGGTCCACGTAGGCCACGGTCAGTGACACGTTCTTGACCGGTGCCCATGCGACGAAGAGGTCAAACGCGTCGTCCTCCTTCGCGATGCTGAGGTTGTTCGGCTTGGTGCGGTACTCGACGCCGAAGGCCAGTTTGCGGGTGAGCAGGTAGGTGGCAGATAACTCCAACTGCGGGTTGTAGCCGTCGTCCTTGTCTCCACCAAAGCCGAGGATGCCGAACTGGTTGGCTTTGGTGAGGCGCACGGTGCCGTTCAACAGCAGGCCCTGCGACAGATAGAGCTTGGTGGCGCTGACGTAGAAGTCGGTTCCTCTGTCGTCCTTGGCACCGATTGCCGCCAGCACGCCACCTTCGGCATTGCGCTTGTGCTGCGCGCCGATCGATACCTGCGGCAGCCAACTGTCCTGCTCCAGCAGTACATCACCGAACAGCTTCACCTTGACGCCGTAAGTGTCCTGCCGGACGGTGAACCCGCGGCCAAGGCCAAGCAGTGCGCCCACCTGCTGTGTGTCGAAAAGTTGGCGCGACATGCTCAGCTCGACCCGATCAAACAACCCTACCAATGCACCGTAGCTCCGCAGTCCATAGTCGTCGAGCGACACATTTGTGTAGTAGGCGTTGCCGCCGATCTGGTCGCGCGTCCCATAGCCGCCGATGACGGCCCATGGCGTCAGTCCGCCGCCGGCCGACCCTTCAACCTGGGTGACGCCACCGGTAAGCAGAAGCTTGCCGCTGGTGCCGATAGCCGGCTCTGGTTCTGTCTCTGTTTCTTCAACAGCATTCAAAGCGCTGGCATCCTGTGCCTGAACCATGCCGCAGGCGGACGCCACCGCGATTGCCAGCGCCAAGCGCGTTGCGAACGAGTTGCTTATTACCTTCATTG
>JAYUYW010000148.1:0-5918 GCA_043752325.1 Rhodanobacteraceae bacterium
CGTCGCGCGCGAGCAGGCGAGCTCCTCTTTCAGCCGCGCCATCGGCACGGCAAAGCGCGCATTCTTCAGAATGCGATGCAAGGTGAGAATGCGTTCGTAACGGTCCATGGTTTGGCACGATGCGGAGTCGCTCGCAGTTTCGCACAGCGCCGGATACCAGTTGCGATGGCCAGTGGGTGAGAACGCTGGAAACAATACGGTGCAATCCAGATTCGATCAGGTCATTGCTGCGCTCATGAGTTTGCGGCGTAGGTTCAAGGCAGGCCTGTTGACGAACCTCCACGATTGTCCCGCTGAACCATTCCCGCGACGGCGCTGAATCGATCGCGACCACGTGGCGATGAAAGGCCCATCCGGGTCTTGTCGACATTGGTGCCACGCTGCAACACTTTGACGATGAGCACGCCAAGCAATAAGGCACTGATCACCGCCATCGCAGATGCCGATCCACAAGCAATCGCCAGCGCACGTCGCGCTGGACTTATTTATGTCAGCGATGATCAACCCGGGATACGTCGGCGCAAAACTGGCAAGGGTTTCAGCTATGTCGATGCGAACGGAAAAAAGGTCGCCAACAAGAACGAACTGCAACGATTGCGTTCGCTGGCGGTGCCGCCGGCCTACACCGATGTCTGGATTTGCAGCAACCCAAATGGTCACCTCCAAGCGACCGGCCGCGATGCGCGACTGCGCAAGCAGTATCGCTATCACCCGGAATGGCGCAGCACGCGCGACCACGGCAAGTTCGGCCGATTGGCGGAATTTGGTGCGGCATTGCCATCGCTTCGCCGCCGCTTGACGCGCGACCTTGCGTTGCCGGGACTGCCCGAAGCCAAGGTGCTGGCGACGCTGATCAGCTTGCTTGAGGAAACCCTGGTGCGCGTCGGCAATGTCCAGTACGCCCGTGACAACCGGTCGTATGGACTCACCACGCTGCGCTCGCGGCATGCTGCCGTCACGTCGGGTGGGCAGATCAGTTTTCGCTTTCGCGGCAAGGGCGGTATCGACCACGACGTCAGCATCGCCGACGCACGGCTGGCGCGCATCGTGAGGCAGTGCCAGCAACTGCCGGGGCAAAACCTGTTCAAGTATCTCGACGAAGACGGCGCTCAACGGCCAGTTGATTCGGGGACGGTCAACGATTACCTGCAGGACGCCATGGGCGATGCATTCACAGCCAAGGATTTCCGGACATGGGGCGGAACCGTGCGGGCAGTCGGGATACTCGCCCGCACGCCCGTACCGGATGACGCCAGCGAGCGCGAGATCGCCGCGATCCTCGCCGATGTTGTTCGTGATGTAGCGACCGAACTGCGCAATACGCCGGCGGTGTGCCGCAAGTCGTATATCGATCCCCGCGTATTCAACGCATGGCGAGATGGGAGCTTGTTTCGCCTGTTGCCGCCGAGTGGGCGACTTGCGCCGCGTCAGCTGGAAACCCTCGCGCTGCGACTGCTGAAAAAGAAAAAACGCAGCGCGCGCTAACTCGCTGGCCGTCGCGGGCGAGCGCTTTCGCGGAAAACGGTCGAACACTGCTTCGGCTCACTGTCACACGATTGCCGCACACGGTTTGCAGACTAGGAGATTGGCCCGCCCCACCGGCGGCCATTCCCCCGCCACCGATTTCCTGCAATGAACGTATCCACGAATCCGCGCCGCCGCGCGTTGGCAATTGCCATCGCCAGCTCCCTGTTGGTGTTTTCCGCTGCCGCGATTGCGGCGCCGGAACCCGAAGCCAGCCCCGAGCCGGATGCGGCAGCCGACGCCGGCTCACCGAACCGTTTGCAAGGCATCGAAGTAACCAGCGAGGCGCCGACCGGGGCCGAGCTGTACCTGGATGAAAAACGCACCTCGTCGGTGGTCATCGAAGGACTGGGCGCGCAGCAGATTGCCCGCACCGGCGACTCCAATGTGGCCACCACGCTGAAACGCATCCCTGGCCTCAGCCTGATCGGCGGCAAGTACGTGTACGTTCGCGGCCTGGGTGAGCGCTATTCCAGCGTTCTGCTCAACGGCGCCAGCGTGCCCAGCCCGGATTACACGCGGCGCGTCGTTCCGCTGGATTTGTTCCCGAACGACGTGCTGTCCGGCGTGATCGTCCAGAAATCCTACTCACCCGACATGCCCGGAGAATTCGGCGGCGGCACCGTGCAGTTGCGCACGCGCGACGTGCCGACGAAATTCTTTTTCAAGGTGAGCGGTGGCCTGGGCTACATCGATGGCGCCACGGGCGAAGAAGGCGACCGCTACGCCGGTGGCGCGCGCGACTGGACCGGTTACGACGACGGTTCGCGCGAACTGCCTGCATCACTCGCCGCGGCGACAGCCAACGGCGCGTTTTTGCGCCCACGCACGTCGTTCAATCCTGGCGGTGCCAGCCCGCAGCAATTGCAGGAACTGGGCCGCGACTTGGCCGGCGTGGGCTATGGCGTATACGACAAGAAGATAGGTCCCGATACCAACTTTTCTGCCAGCATCGGCGATGGCTGGAAGATTGGCGAGGACGTGCGCCTGGGTGTAGTCGGGGCATTTCGCTACAGCCAGACCTGGGACACGGACGAGGAAGTGCGCAACACCTACGGCGCCAGCAGCGCTGGCCTGAACCAGGTCGGCAGCCTCGACGTCGACACCACTGAGCGCTCGATCGACGCCAGCGGCTTCGTCAACATTGGGCTGGATATAGGCAACCAGCATCGCATCGGTTTGACCAGCTTGTTGCTGCGTCAGACCAACGACCGCGTCAAGATCAGCGACGGCACGGTCGACAGCGTCGATTCGCGCTTCACGGAACTCAAATGGAACGAGAACCAGCTACGCACCAACCAACTGTTCGGCCATCACGTTTTCCCGGCCGCAAATTACCTGGAGCTGGACTGGCAGTATTCCAGAGCGAGCGCCGGCCGTGACGAACCCAACACACGCCAGTACCGATATGACTATCTGACGCCGACCATCCGCGAATACTCGTCGCGCTCGGATGGCAATGCGCAGACGTTTGGGCGTTTGGCCGATGACCAGGACGATTACGGCTTCAAGGCGATGCTGCCGTTTGACTGGGGCGAAGCGTCGCGACTGGCGCTGAGCGCGGGTGCCGGTCGCTTGACTCGCGATCGCGAATCGTCATTCCGCCGCTACACCTTCCTGCTGACGCCGGGCACGTCGTTGCTCGGTACGCCGGGCTTCCTGCAGCAGCCCATCGATCTGATCCTGGCGCCTGGCAACATCCGACCGGACGGTTTCATCCTGCGAGAAACCACCCGTGCGACGGACAACTACAGTGCCGAGCAGACATTGAAGTCGGGTTTCTTCAATGCCGATCTCGACCTCGAAGGAAAATTAAGATTCGCGTTAGGCGCGCGCCGCGAGAAGAACGATCAGCAGGTCACCACCTTCAGCATCATCAATGCGACGGCGCCGCCGATCGTGGCGGCCGATCGCGGCAGCGTATGGCTGCCGGCAGCGTCCAGCACCTGGCGTTACAGCGACAACGCCCAGCTTCGCGCCGGTTTCAGCCGCACCCTTTCGCGACCGGATTTCCGCGAACTGGCGCGCGCGCCATTCACCGATCCGGAACTGGACATCGAAACGCTGGGCAACCCGGACTTGGAAACCACCCGCATCCGCAACCTGGATCTTCGTTGGGAGTACTACTGGTCGGAAGTGGATTCGCTGTCGGTTGGTGCGTTCCACAAGGAGTTCGACAACCCGATCGAAAAGCTGCGCGTGCCCGGTTCGTCTCCGTTGCTGGAACTAGCCAACGCGCAAAGCGCGACCGTGTATGGTCTGGAATTTGATGCCACCCGCAACCTGGGCTTCCTCAACGACAACGGCTGGATCAAGACCGATCTCGCTGCCTGGCAAGTCGGTTTCAACTTCACCCGACTGCGCTCAACCGTGCAGCTTGATCCCGCCAATGCCAGTTTCCAGACCAATCTGTCGCGACCGCTGCAAGGACAATCGCCCTACATCGGCAACTTCCAGGTCGGCTATACCGATGTCGACGCGGGTCGCGAGGCGACCTTGCTGTTCAATCGTTTCGGCCGGCGCATCTCAGAGGTTGGCGTGCAGAGTCAGCCGGACGTCTACGAAGAATCGTTCAACGCACTGGACCTCAGCCTCAAACAACGCTTCGCGACCGACTGGCGACTCAACCTGCGCCTGCGCAACCTGCTCGATCCTTCAGTCAAGTACACCCAAGGCGGCTTGAGTACGCGTACTTACAAGAAGGGACGCGAGTTTTTGCTGAGTGTGGAATGGCGTCCTGGGTCGGGCGAGTAGCAACAGTTTCGCGGGTTTTACCCGGAATTTCATGGCGCTTTCACGGAACTGACGGCGTTCTGTCACGTGCTGGTGACATGCGTGAAACGAACGGCCGATAACGTGGTGGGTGCGTTACGGCGCAAAGCGCCGCGCGACGTTCCCTTCGTTCACGAGAACCCTGCCATGAAATTCAAGCACGCAAAACTTGCGCTGGCGATGTCGATCGCTGCCGTCGTCGCCGCTCCTTCGGCCCAAGCCGCCATCCGTTTTTCCGAAGGAATGGACGGACTGTGGTTCAACACCGATCCCGCAGCCACTGGCCTCAAGGGCTGGGACTTCGACTATCTCGTCCGCGAAGACGGTCGTCTCTCCTCGGTCTTCATGATCGGTAACACTTTTGATGCGAACGGCAATGCTGTCTCCATCACCACCAACTTCGAACCCGGTGAGTTCGAGTACGAACAGCTCGGCCTGCCGGTTGCTTCGCTGCGTCTGGTCAATGGCGTTCCCACCCTCGGCGTGATTGGTAACCTCGACGTTCGCATGGAAAGCTGCGCGCGGATGACGGTGAATTTCACCCCGCTCAATGCCAGCGATCCGATCGCCAACGCCATCCCGCGCATCCAGAACCTCAGGCCTGGCCAATTTCTTGCCGACGGCACGGCACCGCGCAGCTGCGTGGTCAAACGCGAGTTCGCTGGTTGTCCAACTGGCACCGCCGTCGGGCCGTCGCCACGTTCATGCGTGCTGAGTGGCAACATTTCCAGCGACTTCGCCCTGACCAACGAAACCACGTGGTTGCTCAATGGCCTGGTCACGGTGGGTGGTGACAACGTCAACAAGTCGACGCTGTCGATCGAACCGGGCACCTTGATCACCGGTATCGGCAACACCGCCGATTATCTGTACATCAATCCGGGTTCGAAGTTGATCGCCGACGGCAAACCGACCGCACCGATCATCTTCACCAGCCCCGAAGACGGCAAGCGCGGAAGCACGCCGCGACCCAAGGATTGGGGTGGTGTTGTGCTGTCGGGCAATGCACCGAACAATAAATGCATCAACGCACCGTTCGACTGCCGCAGCGAATTCAACCCGGCCCTGCGCTACGGTGGCAACAATCCGAATGACAGTTCGGGCGTGATGCGATACGTGCAGGTTCGCTACGCCGGCTACATCTTCACCGAGGGTCGCGAAGTCAACTCCTTCACGTTCCAGTCCGTTGGCGCCGGCACCGTGCTCGAGCACCTGCAGTCATATCGTGGTGGCGACGATGCATTTGAGTGGTTCGGCGGCACGGTCAACGCCAAGTATCTGGTTGCGACGGAAGGCGGCGACGACGCGTTCGATTGGGACGAAGGTTTCAGCGGCAAGATCCAGTTCGGACTTGTGCAGAACGGTAGTGGGCTGGGTGAAGACAACGGTATCGAAGGGGCCAATCAGGCCCAGAACCTGGATGCCATGCCGCGCGCTATTCCGCGCGTTGCCAATGTCACCTTCGTAGGCAACGGCACCGGCGGCCACGGTATCCAGGTCAAGGAAGGCAGTGGCGGCCGCGTGATCAATGCGCTGGTTACCGGTTACAACAGGACCGGCAAGGCATGCCTTAATGTCGCCAACCTCCCCACGTCGCTTTTGATTGGAACGCCAAGCCTCAC
>JAYUYW010000149.1:0-5870 GCA_043752325.1 Rhodanobacteraceae bacterium
ACGCTGCGCTGCGGCGAACTTTCGCAAGCTGGTTTGTTCAAATCCTTACCTCTCCATACTGGACCGAACGGTCGCTAAGCATTACTATACCGACGAGTATAGCATCATCCGTCGTGATCCCCGCGTTAAACGGGGTGCGCGCCGGGGCCCGGTATTCGATGCACCGGCCATCGGTTCGTCGACTCAGGCAGCTTCCCGCATTCGACGCTTGAATTATTTTGCACGAAGAACCGACCCGCAAGCGCTGGCCCAAGGCTTGCAACGCACTGCATCGAAAACCTTGCAACCGCTCTGCCCGTACCCGCATCAAAGCGGCTCACGGGAACTCGGTGGAGTCATCCCTTCATGTCAACGGTACTGACGGAAAGCACGAATGAACCCAATCTCCTTGCGTTTCAGTGGAACTGGCGGCTTGCCCAGCAGGCGTTCGCGCCCTTGCTTGCGCGCGGCGTTCCCGCCAATCCGATGTTGACCGACGAGGCCCGCCGATTACTGTCCGCACTGTCCGCGGACGAACGTCCGCCATTCGAGCGTTGGCTGGCCCTTCAATTGTTCAATCGCGAAGAACTGGAGATTGCGTACGGCCTGCGTGCGGTTCGCACGGTTGATGTCGTGCTCGCTTTTGGGGTACGTCGCCAGTTGCCGCGCGTTGCTGCGGAACTGCTGCACGGCAACTTGGCCGTCGCGGCATGACAGGCCTCACGGCGACGCGATGACTTCCGGCACTACGACGAGACGCCGCGCACCGCCACCGTGTCATCCACGCGCGGCGCATCGCTGCACGTGTTTGAAGAATATGAGAGCACTTACTATGCTGCCGCGCCTTTCACCCGAGCCCGGAGTTTCGTGATGTCATTCAATGTCGAGCTGGCGCGCACCAACATGGTAGACAACCAGATTCGCACCTGGGATGTGCTAGACCAGCGAGTCCTCGCTGCGCTGGACGCGGTCCACCGCGACCAGTTCGTCGCCGAGGCGTATCGCAAGGTGGCTTTCGCCGACACGCCGCTGCCGCTGGGCCATGGCGAAGTGATGTTGAAACCAGTAGTAGTCGGCCGCGTGTTGCAAGGCTTGCTGGTGCAGGATCACGAATCGGTTCTGGAAATTGGCACCGGCAGCGGATATCTCACTGCGTGCCTGGGCCAGCTTGCCGCCGATGTGACCAGCGTTGAACAACATGCCGACCTCGCCGACGCGGCGCGCGCACGGCTGCAACGCAGCGGCTTCGGCAACGCGCGCGTTGAAACGGCCGAGGCCATCCACGGCTGGCGCAGCGAAAGCCAATTCGACGCCGTCGTCGTCACTGGCGCGGTCTGGAAAATTCCGGCGACGCTGTTGCAGCGAGTCAAACCCGGCGGCCGCTTGCTCGCAGTGGTCGGCGAATCGCCTGCCATGCAGGCCCAGTTGCACCAGAACGATGGCGCCGGCATCTGGACGATCTCCAATCTTTTCGAAACCGATATTCCCTATCTCAATCACGCGCAGCCGCCACAGCGCTTCACGTTGTGACGGGCACGAAGCCGCGCCATCTTTCGTTCGAGGACGTTGCAATGAATCCGAGTCGCTCACTGTCGTTGGCCGTTGCGCTGGCCTTGCTGGCCGCCACTCCGTATGCGCACGCCGACGATCTTGTGCAGATCTACAAGGAAGCGCGCGCATCGGATCCGCAACTGGCCGGCGCCGAGGCCAGCAAGCTGGCGACCGATGAAAACATCGACCAAGCTCGTGCCCTGCTGTTGCCGCAGATCAATGCCAGTCTAGGCTTGCAGCAAAACCACGGAAGCAACGGTGGCACCCAGTTCACCTACGGCCCGGACGGCACCCCTACCCTCATCAGTGTCGTTTCCGGCAGCGACATCCGGTCACGTTCTCTGAGCGGCAACCTGACCCAAAGCATCCTCGACCTCAGCCGCTGGTCGGCACTGAAGGAATCGCGCGATCGCGCCAGTGCCGGTGATGCCACCCTGGATTCCGCACAGCAGGCCTTGTACATCCGCGTTTCAACGGCGTATTTCAATGTGCTGACTGCGCAGGACAGTCTGCTTTTCGCGCAGGGCAACGAAGCCGCATTGAGCCGCCAACTTGAACAGGCACAGCAGCGCTTCGAGGTTGGATTGTCCGCGATCACCGACGTCAACGATGCCAAGGCGCAGCACGATACGTCGGTCGCCAACGTGATTACCGCTCAGAACACGCTCGACGACAATCGCGAAGCACTGCGCCAGCTTACCGGCAACGAGCCGGGCGACTTGAAGAAATTGCGCGACGACCTGCCGTTGAACAAGCCGAGCCCGGAAGATCCCGAGGCGTGGGTCGATGTGGCGGTCAAGGAAAATCCCTTGCTCCGATCGTCAACCTTCAACCTCGATGCCGCCAATCAATCGATCCGGACGCAACGCGCCGGCCACCTGCCAACACTCAACGGGCAAGCGATTTACTCCAAATCCGACAGTTGGGGCGATCGCTACTCGGCTGCTGCTGGTCCGAACTTTCCTAGCAACTCCGACCAATGGAGCACGACGGTTGGCGTCACCCTTAACGTTCCGATCTTCTCCGGCGGCGCGACCCAGTCGCGCGTACGCCAGGCTATACACAATCGAGACTTCACTGAAGCGCAGTTCGACCAGAACAAGCGCGATGTCGTTCGCACCACGCGCAACAGCTACCGGGCGGTCATCGCCGGTGCCAGCCAAGTCGAAGCGACCCGGCAAGCGGTGGTTTCCGCACAGAGTTCGGTCGACGCGACACAGGCCGGGTACGAAGTGGGCACGCGCACGATTGTCGATGTGCTGATCAGCCAGCAGCAGTTGCTGCAGGCACAGAGCAGCTACTCGCAAGCGCGCCACAACTTCGTTATCAACGGCCTTCTGCTGAAGCAGTCGGCCGGAATCATCGGCTTCAGCGATATCGAAGCGGTCAACGCCCTGCTCAACTGACCAAGCTCGACGAAAGAGACGGGGCTCAGGCCGCGACCGTTTCAAGGCAGGGACGCCGGCCTTCCAGCACATCATCGATGATGGTCAGCGTCCTTTCGACTGCGCCGCGCTGGCGCTCCATGCCGTGCATGGCGGCGGCACCGATGCTTTCGCGTTCATCCTCGTGGCCGAGCAGGCGGGTCAATTCCACGCCGATTTGCTCGCTGTCGCGCACGCGCAGCGCACCGCCTGATGCGATCAACTCGTCGGTCATTTCGGTGGCGTTGAAGGTGTGCGGGCCGACCAGGATCGGACGCGCAAGCGCCGCCGGTTCCAGCAGGTTGTGGCCACCGATCGGCACCAGGCTGCCGCCGACGAAAGCAACGTCGCAGGCGGCGTAGAACCACAACATCTCGCCCATTGTGTCGATCACGAAGCATTGCGCGTTGCGGTCGGCGAATACGCTTTCCGTGCGCGTCGCCGTGGCGAAACCGAACGAGCGACACGCCGCTGCTACTGGCTTGAAGCGTTCCGGATGGCGCGGCGCGATCAACAGCAAGGTATCGGGAAAACGTCGCAGAGCAGTTGCGTGCGCTTCCAGCACCGGGATCTCTTCGCCTTCATGCGTACTGGCCGCGAACCAGACCGGTCGGTCGGCGCCCCAGTGTTGCTTGAACTCCGCGGCGTGTTGGATGACGCTGGCCGGTACGCGCAGGTCGAATTTCAGGTTGCCGACGATCGCCATCTTTGCCGGTACTGCGCCGAGTGCTGTCAGACGTGCGTAGTCCGGTGCCGATTGCGCCGCCACGAAGCTGGCCCGCCTGATCGCTCGTCGGGCCAACGGGCGCACCGGGCCGTAACCCTTCAAGCTGCGCTCGGAGAGACGGGCGTTGGCTACCACCAGCGGAATGCCGCGCTCGTGACAGGTCATGAACAGGTTAGGCCAGATTTCGGTTTCCAT
The DNA here is from genome assembly GCA_043752325.1 of Rhodanobacteraceae bacterium. Lineage (GTDB taxonomy): Bacteria > Pseudomonadota > Gammaproteobacteria > Xanthomonadales > Rhodanobacteraceae > Dokdonella. The sequence goes on from JAYUYW010000149.1 coordinate 3,877, forward strand.
GATCACCGCGATACGCGGTTGCACGCGATCCAGAAACCGCTCGACCGACGCGGTCAGGTCGTAGGGCAGGTAAACGTGGAACACGCGATCGCCGAAAAGCTTTCGGACGCGTTCCGAGCCGGTCGGAGTGACCGTTGTGATCACCAACGGCACGCCGACGTAGCGCTTCATCAGTGCCTCGATCAGCGGTTGTGCGGCGTTGACCTCCCCCATCGAGACCGCGTGAAGCCAGATCGCGTCGCGAATGCCCGGATCGGGAAAGAATCCAAAACGCTCGCGCCAGCGATCCAGGTAATCGCGATGACGCAGCCCACGCGCGACCAACCGGTACAGGATCACCGGTGTCAGCAGATACATCGTCAACGTATAGATCAGGCGCTGCACGGTGGAGCCGGAAAGGTTGCGATGGCTGAGTATAGAAGCGCGTCAACACCGCTGCGGATATCGACGCCTGGTGAACTCAACGCACGGTCTGATCAGCGCAAGCGATCAGTGCAACCGATCGGAGACGGGAGTGCGCGGCTTGAGCGGATCGGCCGGACTGCCCGCAATCTGCCAGAGCGCATCGAGGTAGCCAGTGCCAAACCCGATTGAACCGATCAGTTCGAACTCGTAGGCGCCCGTGTCCGGGTACCACTCAGCATTCGGGTCGACTTCACGCATGATCAATGCGTCGCTCTCCACTCCGGCCAGTTGGCCGACGTAGCTGACTTCGCCTTCGTCGTCCTCGACCATGTTCACCGAAATCAACGCCGCCTCGGCTGTCGCCGCTGCGGCGATGCTGGACCAGTCGTCCAGCTTGAAGTCGGCGGGGACGGAAACGACCTCGCCGCGCAAGGCAAGTGCCTTGAGCACGAAGTCGGCCGCCGGATCCACCTCGACCAAAGTCAGGTCGACGATAGCAACGGCGAGGTAGCCATCGAGCCGCAGCGAATCGCCGATTTCGGCGATCAGGCAAAACTCGGGCGACATACCGACAACGAAGCCATGGATCATGCCGGGCTGCACGCCGTCGCGCTGGAAACGCAACGGCTGGCGGCTTTCCAGGGATTCGCGCAACAGCACGCGAACGCCACGCGCCTTGAATGGAATGACTTTGGTCATCCCGCTATGGTCGACCACAACGGCCGCAGCCGCAACCTGAATTGCTGAACGGGGCGCCGACGCGTTGTCGCATTGACACCATCTGGACTACGCGAGAACACCCCTCACGTCGCCATTCCTGCGAAGGCAGGAATCCATTTTGATCTTCGTCAAACTACCAAATGCCGAACAAAATCAGAATGGATTCCTGCCTTCGCAGGAATGACGAGAAGTGAGATTGAGTCGCGGATCAGGCAAGGTGTTCGACGCGCTCGACCCTATCCGCATCGGCAGTCGGCCAATGCTGATCCAGACGCTCGCCAGTGGCGGGGTTGCGCAGGTTTGGCGCGATGTCGAGCAGAGGGCGCAAGACGAAGGCGTGCTGTAGCTCGTTGCGCGGTACCTGAAGATGGCCCGCGCCCGTCAAAACCCGATTTCCAAATAACACGATATCGATGTCTAGCGTGCGGCTGGAATAGCGCGGCTGGTCGCGTTGGCGGCCATGGCGATCTTCGAGAGCATGCAACCACCTTTTGAGCCGATCAGGTTCCCAATCAGTGTCCAGCTCAATCGCTGCGTTGACGAAATCCGGCCCGTCGAAGCCGACGGCTTTGCTCCGGTAGAACGGCGACACCTCGACATTCTCGAAATGCTCGCGAAGCTCGGCGAGCGCAGCAGCGATATGCTGGCCCGGCTGGAGGTTCGATCCGATGCTGAGATAGACGCGTTCCACGATTACTCCGACATTGCGCCTAGCGAAATACATGCGTGATTAACGAAAAAAGGTCTGCAAACCACGCGGAAAGACATACGCGAACCGACGCCCAGCGACGAGTTTGGTTTGAAGGTTTCGGGATCGATGCACAGGTTATCGATTCGGCGATAAATCACGTCGACGTGACCCGGCCCGG
>JAYUYW010000150.1:0-14127 GCA_043752325.1 Rhodanobacteraceae bacterium
TATCCTTCTTCCGCAAAGGTTTGGCGATGCTGATAACAATCGGTCCGACCGGTGCCTGCCAACGGAACGACAATCCGGTCGACACACGCAAGTCGCTCGCGGAGAACGAATCGAAATTGCTGAAGACGTTGCCGACATCAAGGAACCAGGCCAGCTTGCTGGAGTTGCTGTTTTCCTTCGAAAAAGGTGTCGGGAAAATGATTTCTGCCGAGCCAACCGTCTTGAAGGCACCGCCCAATGGCTGACGACAGTTGCGCGAGGTATCGGAGGGAATACAGAACGGGGAAACCGCAAATGGCCCAAGGGTGTTGTCGCGGAAGCCGCGCACGTCAGCCACGCCGCCTGCGAAGAAATTTTCGAAAAACGGTAGGCCTCCGATATCGGCGAGGTATCGTGGGTGGTCCGGCGGAAGCACGCTTGTCGGATCCCTGTAGGTGTCGCCATACCCAATATTGAAAGTGCCGAAAAACGTTAACTTGTCGGTGAGCGGGAAATATTGGCCAAACTTGTAAAACAGTTTGTAGTACTCGATCGTGGAACCTGGCAGGGCGACTTCGGCCGTCACGCTCTGCAGCGATCCACGGGTCGGGTTCCAGTAGCGATTACGGGTGTCGTGAGTCCATGACAACTCGGTCTTCCAAGTGTGCATGGTGCGCCTGCCGAGGTTGTCGATGTAGTCGACGAACTGTTGCGGTGTCCGATCCTGGAATACCGTGATGGTGTTCTGGTCGATACCGATCTGAGTGTTGATAGTGTCCGACTCGGTGATTGGAATTCCCAAGTAGGTGCTGAACGAGTCGCGGCTGGTCAGATAGGACGCGATGTTGCCTTGGCCCTGGTCGAATTCAGTATGACTGGCGTTGTAGCCCAGGCCGACGCCGCTGTCGGTCAGGTAGGGCTCAAAATAAGAAATCTCGTAGCGCTTGATGAATGAGCTTTGCGACAGAGTAAGGCCTACCCGATCGCCAGTGCCGAAGAAGTTGTTCTGTTGAACCGACAAGCTGCCGACGATGCCTTGGAACTGCGAATAGCCGATACCGAAATTGAGCGAACCGGCCGACTGCTCATCAAGGGTCACGGTCAAGTCGACCTGATCTTCGGTACCCGGCACCTTTGGCGTGTCGATGACGACTGTCTTGAAGTAGCCGAGGCGCTGCAAGCGGATCTTCGAACGGTCGATCGCCGCCTGTGAATACCAGGCACCTTCAAGCTGACGCATCTCCCGGCGGACAACTTCATCCTCCGTATTGCGATTGCCCTTGAAGACGATATTCCGCACGTAGACGCGCTTTCCCGGATTGACGAAGAAGTTCAGGCCAACTTCGCGCACGTCCTTGTGAATATCGGGCAGCGGATTGACCTCGGCGAACGCGTAGCCAATGTTGGCCAGCACCGCGCTAATCGCGTCGGAAGACTGCTCAACCTTGCGCCGAGAGAACACTTCACCGGGGTTGATGGTGATCAGCTTGCGCAGGTCGGCTTCGTCGAGCACCAGGTCGCCGGTCAACTTGATGTCGGAAACGGTGTAGATCTCGCCTTCCTTGATGTTGGCGCTGACATACATCCTTCGCTTGTCGGGACTGATTGCGACCTGAGTGGAGTCCACGTTGAAATCGACGTAGCCACGATCCAGGTAATAAGACGACAGCGTCTCAAGGTCACCCGACAACTTCTCACGCGAGTACTGATCGTCCTTGGAATACCAGGACAGGATATTGCTGGTCGTCGACTGGAAATCTTCGCGCAGTTTCTTGTCGGCATAGGTCTGGTTGCCGACGATGTTGAGGTGCTTGATCTTGGCCGGCTTGCCTTCAATGACGTTGATCGACACCTGCACGCGGTTGCGGTCCAGGTTCACCGTGGAGGCATTGATCGACACGTTGTACTTGCCGCGGTTGTAATACTGGCGGGTCAGTTCGCTCTGTACTTCGGCAAGCTTCAGCCGGTCCAGTGTCTCGCCCTCGGCAAGACCAATACCCTGGAGACCCTTGCGCAGGTCTTCTTCCTTGATGTCCTTATTGCCGCGAATCGACACTTTGGAAATCTGCGGCCGCTCGGTCACCGTTATGACCAGGATGTCGCCTTGGCGGGACAGGCTGACGTCGTTGAAAAAGCCGGTCTTGTAGAGCGCCCGGATTGCCTGGTCTGCACTGCTGGCGGTTAGCGTGTCGCCCTTTTCGACAGGTAGGTAGGTGAACACGGTACCTGCGGCGATGCGCGACAGTCCGTCAATGCGGATGTCGGAAACCTGGAAACTGTCGAACGCGGAAGCGTTCTTGGCAATTGCACAGGCAAGCAGGAGCAGGGCAGCAATACGCTTCATTGTCACTTCCATCGGGGCGGACCGTGACCGGCGAAAAAGTCGCCAGCACGGTTGTAGCAGGCTTGACTGCGCTCAAAACGCGAGGCGCAGGATATCGTTATAAATGGCCAGTCCCATCAAGCCAACCAGCAGGACCAGGCCAATGGTTTGTCCGGCCATCTGGGCACGCTCGCTGACCGGACTGCCCTTGATCAGTTCAACAAAGTAGAACAGCAGGTGTCCCCCATCCAGCACCGGGATCGGTAGCAAGTTGAGGATGGCCAGGTTCAGCGAAATCAGGGCGAGAAACGAAAGAAACCATGCCAGGCCCATTTGCGCCGAAGTATTGGCCACCTGCGCAATGGTAATGATACCTGACACGTTCTTCGCCGATATGGCGCCGGTCAGTAACTTCCAGATGGCAACGCCGGTGCTGCGCACTGCGCCCCAGGTTTCCTTGACGGCCGCCGGGATGGCATCGATGGGCCCATAGCGCAACGTGGCGTCATGGGCGCGAGCGCTCGCTGCACCGGCACCGATGCCAAGAATCCAGCGCACTTGGCCATCGCCGGGGTCGCGTTTGGCCACAGTCACCGGAAGATTGAGTACTGACCCATCACGGCGCACGCTGATCGTCAGCGTGGGATCGATATCGGCCATTTGCTGGAGCATCGGGCCAATCTGCGCATAGTCGTCGATGCTGCGGTCGTTGATTGCAAGGATTCGGTCACCTGCTTGGATGCCGGCAGCAGCGGCCGGGCTGTCGGGCGAAATGGTTGCGGCGATCGGTTCGACTTCAGGCGCACGCAGGCGCAGCCCGACCGCATCCAGCAAACGATCACCATCGCTGCCCGGTGGCAAGGTCGACAAGCGCAAGGTGCGTTCGCTGCGGTCACCATTGCTGCCCTCGACGCTGACCTTCACGTCTTCGTGCGCCAGCGCCGACTGCGCGATAGCGGTGATTGCGCCGCTCCACGTGTCCACAGCCTCGCCATCGACCGCGATCAGGCGGTCGCCTTCGCGGAATTGCGACTGCTGCGCAATGCCGGTCGGATTGGCAATCACCGGCTGGTAGTCGGGTCGGCCAAACAGGAACATCAGATAAAACGCACCCAGCGCGAAGATCAGGTTGAAGGCCGGCCCGGCCGCCGCGATGGCAATGCGCTGCGACACGGGTTTGCGGTTGAAAGCCATGCCCAGTTCCGAAGGGTCGACATCGCCTTCGCGCTCGTCGAGCATCTTCACGTAGCCGCCGAGCGGTATCGCGGCGATCGCGAACTCGGTGCCGTGGCGGTCGTAGCGGCTCCATAGCGGTTTGCCGAAACCGACCGAGAAGCGCAAAACCTTTACGCCACAGGCTCGCGCCACGACGAAATGGCCGTATTCGTGAAAAGTGACGAGCAGGCCCAAGGTGACCAGCAGCCACCAGGCTGAGTGAAAAAATTCTTGCATGGACGTTGTCTAGCGAAGCTTCGCGGCAATGATACGGGCAGCGTGACGACGAGCCGTTAAATCGGCGTCAAGCAGAGCCTCCAGATTGGCAACTGGTACGTATGGAATTGCCGCCAGTGTTTCTTCAATCACGGTGGCGATGGCGAGGAATTTCATGCCGCGATCCAGAAAAGCGGCGACGGCCTCTTCGTTCGCGGCGTTCAATAGTGCAGTCGCGGTTCCGCCGGCGCGCAACGCCGCGAAGGCGAGATCGAGGCAGCGGAAGGTCACGCGGTCGACCGCTTCGAAATCGAGCCGGCCGACGGCGAGCAGGTCGAGCGGCGCGACGCCAGCGTCGATGCGCTCCGGCCACGCCAATCCGTAAGCCAGTGCAGTACGCATGTCTGGATTGCCGAGTTGCGCCAGCATCGAACCATCGCGGTACTGCACCAGCGAATGAATGATGCTCTGCCGATGTACCACCACGTCGATGGCATCGGCCGGAATGCCGAACAAGTAATGCGCCTCGATGACTTCCAGACCTTTGTTCATCAGGGTTGCGGAGTCGACTGAAATCTTTCGGCCCATATCCCAGTTCGGGTGCGCGCATGCCTGGTCAGGTGTGATCGATTCGAGTTGATCTGCCGTTCGGCCACGAAACGGCCCGCCCGATGCCGTCAACAGCAGGCGAGTGACGCCGTTGTCAGTGCTGGTCACATTCCCCGCGCGCGCAGCACGATGCTGCAATGCCAGCGGCAGGCATTGGAAGATGGCGTTGTGCTCGGAATCAATCGGCAATAATTCGCCGCCACCTTCGGCCAGCGCCGCCAACATCAGCGGCCCGGCCATTACGATGGCTTCTTTGTTGGCCAGCAGCAGGCGCTTGCCGGCGCGTGCGGCAGCGAGCGTTGATTCAAGCCCTGCACCACCGACAATCGCGGCAATGACGATTTCACTGAGGTCGTTGGCGGCGGCTTCGATCAAGCCTTTCGATCCCGATTCGACACGCGTCTTGATGCCATCGGCGTAGAGTTGTTTGCGCAATGCGTTGGCGCTGTTCGCGTCGGCCATTACGGCCAGCCCGGGCTTGAACTGACGGCACAATCTGGCCATTGCATCGACATTGTGATTTGCGGTCAAGACATTCACGCGGTAACGCTGCGAATGACGCGCGATCACATCCAGCGCGCTGCCACCAATCGAACCGGTCGCACCGAGCACGGCGACCCGGCGCAGTTGCAAATCGCTCATGCGCCCAGTGCGGCGTCGATCAGCGCCGTGCCGGCTACGAAAATCGGAAGCGCGGCGAACACGCTGTCGAGCCGGTCGAACAACCCGCCATGGCCCGGGAACAATTTGCCCGAATCCTTCACGTTGGCCTGACGCTTGACGAGGCTCTCGAACAAGTCACCGACGATCGACACCGCGATGGTAAAAACCGCAAGCACCACCAGCAATGCCCACGCCCAACCGGTTTCGCCGAGCAGCCAACCGCCGAGCACGGCAACCAGTCCCGAACCAATCAACGCGCCATAAACACCCGCCCAGGTTTTCCCGGGGCTGATGGTCGGCGCGAGTCTGGTACGACCCCAGCGCGAGCCCGAGAAATAAGCAAACGAATCGGCCGCCCAGATCAGCACCAGCATGAACAACACCCAGTGCGGGCCTTGCTCAGGGTTGCCATGCAATTGCATCGCCGCGACCCAGGCTGGAATCAACACGAATGCGCCGGCGAGCAGCTTTACCGCGACATTGCGCGCCATTGGCGCGGCACCGAATGCGACATGGCGGAACCACAGCAGTGCGACGGCCCACCACGCAACGCCAAGCGCAATCACCAGCCACCATGCCGGCGTATCACGGAGCAACCAAAGGGCCGCACATGAGGCGAGAAACACAATCACCAGAGAACTGCGCACAAGGAAGGATTCAACACCGCACAACCGCGTCCATTCCCATCCTGCCAACGCAAAAACAAGCGCGATGATCACGGCGAACCATGGCAATGGCGATAACACCACGATGCCAATCGCGATCGGCAGCAGCACCAGCGCTGTGAGTACTCGTTTCGTCAATGACGTCATGCGACTTGGTCCTGCGAAGGGCGGCAATGCAATGATCTATTCCACAGCGCGTAGATGATGTCCACTTTCCGGATGCGGGGAATACCTTCTGTCACGCGGCACCAACCTGGGCCGAAGTCTGCCCGAAGCGCCGCTCGCGTCGCGCAAACTCCGCGACCGCCGCGGCCAGAACGGCGTCGTCGACATCCGGCCACAATGTGTCGATGAAATGCAGTTCGCTGTACGCGCTCTGCCAAAGCAGGAAATTGCTGATTCGCTGTTCGCCGCCGGTGCGGATGAACAGATCCACCGGCGGTTGGTCGGCCAAGCAGAATTTTGGCGCCAATGTTTCTTCGGTGATTGAAGTCGCGTCGATGTCACCGCGAACCGCCGCCTCGGCCATCAGCCGTGCCGCCTGCGCAATATCCCAGCGACCGCCGTAGTTGACCGCCACGTTCAAGGCGAGCGCATTGTTGCCTGCGGTCTTCTGCATCGCCTTAAGCATGCGTTCGCGAAGCTCGGGCGCGAACGCCGACAGATCGCCGATGAAACCGACCTTCACGCCATGTTTGTGCAGATCACTGATTTCGCTGTCGATGGCCTTCAGGAAGAGGCTCATCAACGCGCCGACTTCAGACTCGGGTCGCTTCCAGTTTTCGCTGGAGAATGCAAAAAGTGTCAGCGCTTCGATCTGCTGGCGCAGGCAGAACTCGACGGCACCACGCACCGCTTTTTGCCCTTCGCGATGGCCGAAGCTGCGCGGACGTTTGCGTTGCTGTGCCCAGCGGCCATTGCCATCCATGACGATGGCGACATGGCGTGGGACGCGTTCGTTGCCTGCAGTGGTCATGGGAGCGAGTCGAGGACGAGCCTGCCGTCCCCGCGACCATCACATCGTCATCAACTCGTCTTCCTTGTGCTTGACGACAACATCAACTTCCCTGACGAATCGATCAGTCAGCTTCTGGATATCGTCGTCGCCTCGACGCTGGTCGTCTTCGCTGATCGACTTGTCTTTTTCCAGTTCCTTGATCTGTGTGATCGCATCGCGACGCACGTTGCGGATAGCGACCTTGGCGTTCTCGCCTTCGCCCGAGACGTGCTTGGCAAGTTCCCTGCGGCGCTCCTCAGTGAGCACCGGCAGGTTGATGCGAATCGTGGTGCCGGCCGTGGTTGGGGTCAGGCCGAGGTCAGACGCGAGAATGGCTTTTTCGACCGCCGCAACCATGGGCTTTTCCCAAGGCACTATCGTGAGCGTGCGCGCGTCGGCGACGGAGATGCTGGCGACCTGCGACAAGGGCATTTCGGCACCGTAATACGAGACCTTGATGTTTTCCAGAATGCTGGTGCTGGCGCGGCCGGTACGGAGGCGGGTGAGGTCGTGGCGCAGCGATTCGACGCTCTTTGCCATGCGCTTTTCCGTTTCGGTCTTGATCTCGTCAATCATGCGGACATTCCTGCGGTCGTGTAGCCGCGAAGTATATCAGCGGAGGTTTCAGACTCAGTTCGCGACGAGGGTGCCGATATCTTCACCGTGCACGATCCGCATCAAATTACCGGGCGCGGTCATGTTGTAGATGCGCAGCGGTATGCCGTGATCGCGACATAGCGAAAATGCGCTGGTGTCCATTACCTTCAATTCGCGCTGCAACACTTCGTTGAAGGTCAGCGTGTCGTAGAGCGTCGCGTTCGGATCGAGCTTGGGGTCGGCACTGAAGATGCCATCGACCTTGGTAGCTTTGAGCAGCAACTGCGCGCCGACTTCGATCGCGCGCAAGGCAGCGGCGGAATCGGTGGTGAAGAAAGGGTTGCCGGTGCCGGCTGCGAAGATCACGGCGCGGCCTTTTTCAAGATGGCGTATGGCGCGACGACGAATGAAATCCTCGCAAACCTGGTTGATCTTGATTGCGCTCATCACGCGAACCTCGGCGCCTTTTTTTTCCAATGCGTCCTGCATCGCCAGTGCATTCATCACCGTCGCCAGCATGCCCATGTGGTCGCCAGTGACGCGGTCCATGCCGCGACTGGCCAGCCCTTCACCGCGAAAGATGTTGCCGCCGCCAATGACCACGCCAACCTCGACGCCGACCTTCTGGACCTCGATGATCTCGGCGGCGACCCGTTGCAACACGTTGGGGTCGATGCCGTAGTCGGCGTCGCCCATCAGGGCCTCGCCGGAAAGTTTCAGAAGGATGCGCTTATAGCGGATCGCGGCGGCCATGAGAATTCCGGAAGGCAGACAAAAGTAGCGCGATTGTAAAGGATCGCGCCTCCGAGCCTTTCTTTGCCTCGCCGAACTCGTCGACATTGCATCCTGCGGCTGGGCCACTTCCCCGATTTGCAGCTTCGTTCATTGAGGACTCACGCCGTAGAGGCCCGTCTCCGCCGCCCGGATCTTCTCCAAGTAATAGTCAAGCATATCAATCGAACTTATTCACGGAACGCTTTGCGAAAGTCCGCCTGGCGGACTTTCGTACTGATCATCAAGCCCATCGCCGTCAGAGTCAGCATTGGAAGGGTTGGGGAGCGTTCCGTTGCGCAGTGCCGGCGGTGGTCGAGCAAAAGTGGCATGGTGATGTAGGTTGTTCTGTGTCGGGCGAATCCCTAGAACTCGACTTACTCGCGCGGCTGGATATCAATTAGGCGGATGTTAGGGCGAAGCGGCGTGCTGGTGCCCCCATCGATGGTTCGACGCGGATCGTCCTTTGCGGTCCACGGCAAACTCCAATGTTCAGCCGTGTGACCCTTGATATCGACATGACCACGATGACGGTCCTGACCATCCACGCTGACTTCAAATCCATAGCGGCGCAACAAAGCCAGCCGGCCATCGATACGAGTGAACTTGAAGCTTCGCAGCGCCACGCTCTGGTCGAGCAGTTGCACGTCGGCGCGCTCGCACAGTTGACGCACAATCCCGACCGCGCGCTCACGTGCGCGCAAAGCGTTCATCCACAACGCCAACGCGCAGCCGAACAGCAGCAGGGGAAGCCAGGTTTCAATCATGTGCATGCGCGTCAGTGTGGGGACGCCAAGCCGGTCCGGCAAGCTGCGGTCAATGCGCGCGTCGGCGCTGGAATGCCTCGAGCCGTTCGATGACCGCATCCACTTCGATCAGGTCCATCACGCCCTCATGCTGGATGCGCGTTCCCCATTTCAATTCGCTCGCAGGAGTGCCGCGAAATTTCCGCGCTGCGGCGTCGTAGCGGTCCACGCACCATTGCCGATCGGAATAGGGACCGGAACGATTTGGATTGGTCGCAGCGTGCAAGCCAAGTACCGGCGTCCCAACCGCATTGGCCAAGTGCATCGGGCCGGAGTCCGGGCTCAGTACCAGAGTCGCGCGTTGCAGCAGTGCCAACAATTGTTTCAGCGTGTCCTTGCCGATCAGGTCCAGCGGCGGATGCTTGCAGGCAGCGATCACGGCATCGCCGAAGCCGCGCTCATACGCGCTCGGCCCACCACACAAGACGACGCGCCAACCGAGTGATTGCGCGGCGTGATCCATCGCTGCCGCGTAGCGTTCTGGTCGCCAGTTGCGCAAGGCGTGGCTGGAGCAGGGGCTGACCAGCAAGGACGATTGATCACCGGGCAGGTGCTGCACCGCGAAAGCGCGAGCGTCGTCAGGTATTGGAATGTCCCAGCGAACATGTTTTTGCTGCAGTCCCAATGGCTCGATGAAGCTGCCGAGCGCGTCGAGCACGTGCTGGCCCGTACGTGCAGGGATGCGCTGGTTGATCGTCAAGCCGTGCAGTTCCTTTGAGCGCGCCGCGTCGTAGCCGATCCGCGTATCCGCGTGGACCAGGAAGCTGAGTAGATTCGCTCGCAACGCCACCTGCATATGCAATAGCGCATCAAAGCGTCGGCCGGCGAGTTCGTTCCGAACGGCCCTGAAACCGGCGAGGCCTGCCGCCTTGTCGAACGTAATGAACTCTACGCCAGCGATATCGCCAACCAGCCGTCGCTCCAGCTTGCCGATGATCCAGGTCAACTTTGTCTGCGGCCAATTCGCCTGAACTGTGCGCACCAGCGGCACGACATGGCTGGCATCGCCCAGCGCGGATGTGCGCAACACGCATAAAGATCGCGGTGACGTCGTCGAGCTGAAAGGGTCCATGCGCTAGACTTTGCCGGTTTCCCGATCACCCGTCACGCGACGCGGAGATCGACGTAGGGATGCTCTGATTAACCCCACGCAGGCGGCATGATGTCAAAAAGCTTGTCAAATTGGGGTGAGCGGCGAAGTGCAGGCTGGCCGCCTGGGCTAGCCGCGCGCGTCAATTTGACGAGCTTTTGGACATCACCCCGTCATTTAAAATCAACACGTTGGGGCCGATTTGTCTGCTCGCAGTTCTACGTTGCGCCGCCTCGCCAGACGGCCAGTCTGCCTTCGGCGACGCGACTTGAACTGCGAGCAGACACGTCGGTGACGCCTGTGCGGGGGTTGATCAGAGCATCCCTGAGCCCACGATGATCCAAGAACGCGCCATCTCCACCGACGACGGTGAAATCCTGCACGATGCCGCGATCGGCGACGTCGACGAGCGCTGGCTGGATGAAGGTTTCTGGCGCTCCCAGGATGCCGCACTTGCGCAAGCGGGTGGTCGTGGCGGGATCGTGTTCGTCGATACGCCAGTCGGTGCGGGCGCGTTACGCCACTACCGACGCGGTGGGCTGATCGGCCGCTTCAATGCTGACCAATACCTGTGGACCGGCGCACGCCGCAGTCGCGGTTTCGCCGAGTTCCGCCTGCTGTCTGCGCTGCACGACGCCGGTCTTCCGGTGCCCGTACCGATTGCGGCGCGCTACCAGCGCGACGGCTTGCGTTATCGCGCTGACTTGTTGACCGCTCGCATTGACGATGCCCGCACGCTTGCGCAGCAGATGGAGATCGCCGCGATTGACCCCGAACTCGCGGCATCCGTTGGCGAAACCATTGCGCGCTTCCACGTGCTCGGCGTCTGCCACGCCGACTTGAACGCGCACAACATCCTGATCGATTCGCAGGACGCAATCTGGCTGCTCGATTTCGATCGTGGTCGCCTGCGCCTACCCGCGTTGGCTTGGCAGCAATCAAACCTGTATCGGTTGCGACGATCACTGCTCAAACTCGGTGCTCAACGCTTCGGTGATTTCGACGAACGCTTCTGGCATCCGTTGTTGTCGGCCTATCACGCCGCGCTCGGAGCAGAGCGATGAATCTCGCGCTGCGCCTGCTTGGTGTTGGCAGTGCCGCCGCGGTCGAGCTCGGCAACGCCAGCGCGGTGCTTGAATGCGACGGTAAACCACTGTTGTTGATCGACTGCGGACTCGAAGTACTCAAGCGCTGGCTCGACATATATCCAACGCCACCACCCGCGATCTATCTCACCCACGCCCACATGGATCATGTCGGCGGACTGGAGCAATTGTTCTATCGAGTCTGGTTCGACGAGGAGTGGCGCGGTCGCGTGAAAATCTATGCGCACGCCGCGTTGGTGCCGATCCTGCAATCGCGTGTTGCTGACTATCCCAACGTGTTGGCCGAGGGCGGCGCCAATTTCTGGGATGCGTTTCACTTGATTCCGGTGTCGCGTAGCTTCTGGCACGACGGCTTTTGGTTCGATGTTTTTCCGACCCGCCATCACTCGCCGCAGACTTCGTTCGGCGTCGCCTTACGCGGCAGTTTCGTCTGGACTGGCGACACGCGACCGATTCCGGAAATGCTTGCGCAGTTCGCCGCGAATGAGGAAATCGTCGCCCACGATTGCGGCCTGGTTGGAAATCCATCGCACACCGGTCTGGATGATCTGGAGCGCGAGTATCCGCAAGCTCTGCGCGAACGCTTGCTGCTGTATCACTACGCATCCGCCGATGCCGGCGCACAACTTGCGGCCGCGGGATACCGGGTCGCAAAAATGGATGATGAAATCGCGCTGCGCGAACCAGTCGCAGCCGTGCAAGTGAGCGTGGCCACATGACGCGCGCAATCCCCATCGAGCTACGCGATGCACCTCTCGATCGCTTGCAGCGGCCAATGCACGACCTGCGCATTTCGGTGCTGGATCGCTGCAATTTTCGCTGCCCGTATTGCATGCCGGAAGCTGAATACCCGCGCGATCACCAGTTCCTTGGCAAGTCAGAGCGACTGCGCTTCGAGGAAATCGAGCGCATCGCGCGCGCCGCAGCCGCGCTTGGTGTCCGCAAGCTGCGCCTGACGGGCGGCGAGCCACTGCTTCGTCGCGAATTACCGTCGCTGGTGCGCATGCTGGCCGCGATTCCCGGCATCGACGATATTGCGATGACGACCAATGGCAGCCTGTTGCCGGCACAAGTCGATGGCTTGCGCGATGCAGGGCTGGATCGCATCACGCTGAGCCTGGATACGCTCGATCCCGCGGCGTATGAAAGGCTGTCTGGCGGGCGCGGCGACGTCGCCGACGCACTGGCTGCCATCTCCGCTGCCGAAGCGGCGGGCTATACATCGATCAAGATCAACTGCGTTGTCATACGCGGCGTCAACGATGAGCATGTGCTCGATCTCGCCCGGCATTTTCGCGGCACAGGCCACGTGCTTCGCTTCATCGAATACATGGATGTCGGCACCTGCAACGACTGGGACACGGCCAGCGTCGTCACCAGCCGCGAGTTGCGCGCGCGAATCGCCGCGCATTGGCCTATCGAGGCCCTGTCGTCAAACTATCGCGGCGAAGTGGCCAAACGTTACCGCTACAGCGACGGTGCCGGCGAAATCGGTTTCATTAGCTCGGTCAGCCAACCCTTTTGCGGCGACTGCTCGCGCGCACGGTTGTCGGCTGATGGCCGTCTATACACCTGTCTGTTTGGCCAGCACGGCCATGATTTGCGCGGTGCGATGCGCAGCGGCATCGACGATGCCGGCCTGCGTGAAATGACCGCCGCCATCTGGCGCTCGCGCGGTGATCGCTACAGCGAATTGCGAGGCATCATTCCCGTCACGGAGCGAGAGCGCGTGGAAATGTACGAGATCGGCGGCTGACATGGCAGGCAACGAATTCAGCCACCTTGACGCGACGCAGCGACCGACCATGGTCGATGTCGGCGCCAAAGTGGTCAGCCAACGTCGTGCTGTTGCCGAGGCGACAGTGCGATTTCCGACAAATGTTGCCGAGCGTCTTCGGGTCGACGGCCTGCGTGGCCCCAAAGGACCGATCATAGACACCGCGATCATTGCTGGAACAATGGCGGTAAAACGCACCCACGACTTGATTCCATTCTGCCATCCCTTGCCCATCGAGCGCTGCAAATTCGAGATCGAATTCGTCAATGTGACTGACCTGCTGATCCGCTGCGAAGTCGGCGTAACAAACAAAACCGGCGTCGAAATGGAAGCGCTGACCGGCGCCAGCGTCGCCGCGCTGACCATCTACGACATGTGCAAGGCGCTCAGTCACGCCATCGTGATCACCGATCTCCGACTTTCGGACAAGAGCGGTGGCACGCGCGACATTCGTAACGGCGAGTCGATCAGATGAGTGTGAAAATTCTCTATTTCGCCAGCCTTGCTGATCGTGCCGGTTGCATCGAAGAGTCGGTCGATACGCAATCAACAACGGCGAAGTCAATTTACGAGGAAGCGTGTCTGCGACATGGCTTTACCTTTGGCATCGACAAATTGCGTGTGGCTGTGAACGGCGCGTTCGTTGGTTGGGAGTTCGTAGTCAACGACGGCGACGAAATTGTTTTCATTCCGCCAGTATCGGGCGGATGAGCCTTTTCCGCCTTAGCGCTGAAGCAATCGACGTTGAAGCCGAACGCCTCGCCATCGATCATCCTGCTGCCGGCGCGTTCGTCGCATTTGAAGGCCGCGTTCGCGACCACAACGATGGTCGCAGCGTCCACGCGCTCGACTACCAGACCTACGCGCGCCTCGCCGAAGCGGAAGGGCAGCGCATCGTGCAGGCAGCCATCGAACGCTACGGATTACACCACGTCGCCGCCGTGCATCGTGTCGGGACGTTGGTAATTGGCGATGTCGCGGTCTGGGTTGGTGTCAGCGCGAGCCATCGAGGTGCCGCCTTCGACGCCTGCCGATGGATCATCGACCAGATCAAGGCCGACGTACCGATCTGGAAGAACGAACATTACGCTGACGGCGATTCTGGCTGGTTGCATCCCGACAGCAGCGCGGTGTCCGGGTCGAACGAATAGGCGTCTTCGCGCGCGCTTGCGAACACGCGAGTGGCAACCAGCTATCCTTCGCCGCGTCGGCACTCCCATCGCACCCGCCCGGGTGGCGAAATCGGTATACGCAAGAGACTTAAAATCTCTCGACCGCAAGGTCATGCGGGTTCAAGTCCCGCCCCGGGCACC
>JAYUYW010000151.1:0-14102 GCA_043752325.1 Rhodanobacteraceae bacterium
GGAGGCGATCGAGCCGGGACTTGGCGGCTACAACTCGTTCAGCGACGTCAAGGCGATCGATGCAACCGGCACCCGGATTCTGACATTCGGAGAGAGTGACTCGAGCGTGGTTCCCCGAACCCTGGTTGTCCAGGCTTTCGGTCAATCCTTGGCGCCGATCGCAGGCTATGGCGGTTGCTACACGGCAATCTGCGTGCAAGTATCAGCCACCCCGGGAGGGCATTATGCCGGAAGCCTGAACGTCGACTCCCTAGGCCGTCCTTTGCTCAATGGCAATGGTGTTGCCACGCCGGGGGCCATGCCCATCCTCCTCGTGTCCAGACTCACCAACTCAACGGGTCCGCGGCGCGAATCGATCTTTCGAACGGGATTCAACTAGCGACTTGCTCGTCAGGCGAACTAAACCTGGACAAGACACGTCGTCCCTTGCTTACCTCCAGCTCTATTGCCAACAACGGGGCAAGACTGGCGGCGCTGATGGCGCGATTCACTAACATGACCGGCCCGCAGCCAGACCTCATTTTTCGCCGCGGTTTTCATTGGTTCTTTCGTTGCAGAAGCGTTTTTATTGCCGCTGCCCTGATTTGCGACATAGCTGCAGCCACGCGCAGGCATACCTATTTGCGCGGACTCGGGCAACGCGCACAATCGGGCTGTTGCGAAAGGATTGAGTCCGGCACCTTGCGGTTGACCGGCCAGGAGCCGACGTCTTCATGCATCGCCTTCGAGGATGTGCGCAATGACCACCGAACTCGATGAAGCCCTCACCCGCAAACGCCGCGTCTTTGCGTTGCTTCGCGATGTGTTGGATCTGCCGGATGCGGAACGCACCCAAGCGATTGCCAAGCATTGCGATGACGATGTGGCGCTTGCGTCCCAAGTGCACGCATTGCTCGCGGTGGAGCGTGCCAGCCTGCTCGATGGCGCGGCCAGCGATATCGCGGTGCGATTTGCTGAAGGCGATATGGCAATCGATGACTTGCCGGCGGGCACCAACGTCGGTGGCTGGAGCATCGTGCGACCCCTGGGAAGTGGCGGAATGGGTACCGTGTATCTCGCCGAACGGACGGGCGATGGCTATGTGCAACAAGGCGCGCTTAAGCAAATCAAGCGCGGCATGGATTCCGCCGCTGTGCTGGCGCGGTTTCGGCGCGAGCGACAAATTCTTTCGCGCCTGGTCCACCCGCATATTGCGCACCTGCTTGACGGCGGGCTCAGTGCGGATGGCCGGCCTTACTTTGTCATGGAGTACGTCGACGGCGAGCCGCTGTCGCAGTGGCTGGTTCGTGCGCAACCCGATCTCGACGCACGCGTTGCAACGTTCCTCACCATTTGCGACGCGATTGCGCACGCCCACCACACGCTGATCGTCCACCGCGATATCAAACCCGACAACGTGCTGATCGATGCGAATGGGCAGCCGCGCATGCTCGATTTCGGCATCGCCAAGCTGCTGGAGAACGACGCGGAGGAGGAGCGAACCGGTACCGCCAGCCAGTTTGTGTCGCGTGCCTATGCAGCGCCGGAACAGTTGAAGGGCGAGGTGGCGACGACTGCTACGGACATCTTTCAACTCGGCGAGCTGTTATTTGAATTGTTGACTGGAACGCGTTTCGCGCCAGCGCCGACAAGTGCATTGTCGAGCTGGCTGGTACGTGCCCAGGCGAGCGCGAACGACGCCAGTCGCACGGCCATTCCCCCACGCGCACTGCAAGGCGACGCAGCCATCATCGTCGCCCGCGCGACTGACACGGAACCGCAACGGCGCTATGCAACGGTCGAAGCCTTGGCTCGCGATGTTCGCGCCTGGCGCAACGGTCATCCGATCGCAGCACGTGCTGACAGTGCAACGTATCGCCTGCGTCGCTTTGTAGGGCGTCATCGTTTCGCAACGGCGGCAGCCGTACTCGCGCTGTTCGCGCTCATCGGCGGCGCACTGGTTGCTGGCTGGCAAGCACGTGAAGCGGCAGCCGAAGCACGTCTGGCGCGTGCGGCACAGGTTTTCCTCACCAGCATTTTCGACGCTTCGGCTCCTGACGAAGCGGCGGGCAATCGGGTTACTGCACGCGAGTTGCTCGATCGCGGCAGCGAGCGCATCCAGCACGACCTGACCGACCAGCCGCGACTGCGCGGCGAAATGCTGCTGGCAATCGGCTCGCTGTATCGGCAACTTGGCCAGTTAGCGCAGGCGGAGCCGTTGCTGGCCGACGCACGAACCACGTTGGCCGAAGTCGCGCCACGCTCCGACAGTGCCATCCGCGCCCAAGTCGAATACTCGGTGGCGATGCGCGAGCGTGGTGATCTGGATCAGTCTGAGCTTGCCATCGATGCGGCATTTGCACTGGACCCGACGCCCGAGTTGCGCTCGCGCGCGCTCGCGGAACGTGGCCTGCTGCGCGAGAAGCAGGGGCGCTACGATGACGGTGTCGTCGATGCGCGCGCTGCCATGTCAATTGACGCGCAGCGCGGCGATAGCGCCCGTGGCGACCAGGCACGCGATCGCCAGGTTGAAGCTTTGAACCTCAGCCGGCTTGGCAAGTTGGATGAATCGGCGAAAGTTTTCGAGCAGGCGCTCGATACGGCGCGCGCCGTGTATGGACGAGCCGACACGCGTGTCGCGGTGATGCTGAACGATTACGGCGTCGCACTTTTGGAGAGGGGTCGCTCGAAAGAAGCCGAATCGGTGCTGCGGGAATCGCTCGACATACAGCGCAAGCGGCTGGGCGGCGACCATCCAGCGCTGGCTGAATCCCTGCAGGTACTGGGTGCGAATCTGCGTGCGCAAGGCCGGCTCGACGAAAGTCAGGTACTTCTCGAAGAAGCGCTGAAAATCCAGCGTGCTGCATTTGGCGACAAACACGTGATGGTCGCCAACACCCTGAACTCGCTCGGCATGCTCGATATTTCCCGACGCAAGCCGGCCAGCGCCGAACCGTACTTCCGCAAAGCACTCGAAATTTATCGCGAACGCGGCGAGAGTGACAGCGCTCCCGCAACGGTCACCGCAAATAATCAAGCGACTGTGCTGATCCAGCTTGGGCGTTACGCGGAAGCGGAGCCATTGGCACGTCATTCGCTCGACGTGCATTTGAAACTGGTCGGCGAGCAACATCCGTTCGTGATGACTGACCTCAACACACTGGCCCAACTGGAAATGCGCCGCGATCATTTCGATGCGGCGATTGGCTATGCGCGGCGTGCAATCAAGATCGCCGATTCGCCATCCAGCCCGCCGCGCGAAGGCGCCTACGTGCATCTGTCGTTCGCGAATGTGCTCAACCGGGCTGGAGAGCACGACGAAGCACTCAGGGAAGTGGACGCTGCGATTGCTGCACTGACACGTATTGACAAAAACGAGCCACGTCTTGTCCTTGCGCAAGCGGTTCGCGCAGATGCATTGCTGGGCTCGGGACGCGTTGCCGAAGCCAAGACCATCGCCGATGCTGTGCTGGCTCAACGCGAGGAAAAAGCACCAAACGATCTTGCCGGCCTAGTCGCCACGCATGCGCTGCTGGGGCGAGTAGCTTTTGCGCAGGGGCAAAATGCAGACACCCAACGCTACCGCGCAGCCGCGAAAAAACTGCTGGCTTCGATGCCATCGGTCGATCCCGACCTCGCCCGCCAAGTTGAACGACGATGAACTTGCCAGATTGACCGCGTCGCGGTCCGCGACCATGCTGGGGACCTCCTATCGACCGCATGCCGCATTGCATGAACGAAGACCTCGCCGAACTTGTCGATGCCGCCGGCCGTGGCGACGCGATGGCGTCCGACCGGTTATTCACCTTGCTCTATGACGAACTGCGCCGCTGCGCGCATTACCAGCTCGGCGGTGCAAACCGAACCCTGTCGACGACTGCCTTGGTCAACGAAACCTGGCTGAAACTGAGCGCTGCGACCACTTTGAAGTTGGAGAGTCGCCAGCATTTCATGGCACTCGCCGCACGCGCGATGCGCCAGTTGCTGGTCGATCATGCGCGTCGCGCTGGCGCGGATAAACGCGGCGGCGGTGCGTTGCTGGTTACCCTCGACGATCGTCACGTGGAAACCAATAACGACGCCGTCGAAGTGCTCGCCCTCGACCGCGCCTTACGCGTGCTCGAAGACGTTGACGCGCGTGCCTGCCGCGTGGTGCAACTGCATTTCTTCGCCGGCATGACCTTCGCTGAAATCGGTGCCATCGAAGGCCTCAACGAACGCACAATCAAGCGCGATTGGGAAGCCGCACGGCGCCTGCTGGGTTCGGAAATGAGCGCGCCTTTATAGCTCGGCACGCGCAGCGCGCCGGGGCTGTGCAACGCGAGCAGGAAGGCGTGCAATCCGACGGTTGACCTGTCCCGTCGCGGCTACGTCCGGGAAATTGAGCGTCAAACGAGCGACTCGCTACTGGGCATTGTGTCAAGGACGCTTGACATCACAAACTGATCTAAGCAGAATGCCTGTCAAGGTTGCTTGACAGGCTTTTTACTATGCTCGGCTTCAATCATCGATACACGATCGAATTTTCTTGCCACGATCCGGCCACGCCTAACACGCGCCTGTGAACAACCACCTGCGCCAACTTCGCGCCGATCGCGGCTGGTCACAGGGTGACCTGGCCGAGCGGCTCAACGTGTCTCGACAGACCATCAACGCGATCGAGACCGGCAAATACGACCCCAGTTTGCCGCTGGCTTTCCTGATCGCCAAATTGTTCGAGCGACGCATCGAACAGATTTTCGATCCCGGCTCATGAGCCGGGATGAACCCTCGAGGAGCAAACCAATGAATCCACAACTGCGCCGCTACATCGCCGATTGCGGCCCGGCCAGCCTCACCTTCTTCGCGTCAGTGATTGGCGCGATGTTGCTGGCGAAGCGTGTTGAACCGGGAATGGTGCGGGTGCTGGTCTGCCTGATTCCACTGCCTTCCGTACTCTGGATGGCCTGGGCTGAAATCAGCCGCTTGCGCCGTCGCGACGAGTTGCGCCAACGCATTGAAGTGGAGGCCATCGCGATCGCGTTCGCGATGAGTTTCGTGATCGTCGTGACGCTCACCTTCCTCGAGCTCGGCAACGCTTTCAGCGTGCAGGTTTCGACCGTATCGCTGGTGATGGCGGCGTGTTGGGTTGCGGCCCAGATCATCGTGCGAACGCGCTTCCGCTACTGGTGCGGCATTTTCGGCAATCCATCGGATTCGAAATAAACCAAAGGAACCGAGCGCGTTGGTTCGCGCAGATTCCACTGAGAGGCATGAAATGAAAAAATCGACGCAATACGTCATCGTCGGGCTGTTCGCCGCCGGCGCACTAGGCTGGAACTTCCTGCGCGACAAGTCGCCGCCGCCGCCGATACCGGAAGCCAACCGAGTCGCCATTGCGGCGTCTGCGAAGAGCTTCACGATCGGCACGCTCGCCTTCACCGCCTGCGACTTGCCGCAGCCGCATTCTTCGGCAACCACGGCCGCGTTCTGCGCGCCGTTTGCGGTGCCGGAAGATCGCAGCAAGCCTGAAGGGCGCAAGATCGACATGCGCCTAGCCTTGATCAAGTCCGACGACGCAGTAGCCGATGGCTTCGTGTTCTTCATTGCCGGCGGACCGGGCCAATCGGTCGTCAGCAATTGGCCGCAGATCGCGCCTGCATTGGCACCGCTGCGCAAGAATCGCCACATCCTGTTGATGGACCAGCGCGGCATCGGCGGATCGAATGCGCTGGAATGCGAATCGCTGCCCGACGATGCCGGGACCGATCCCGATTTCGTGGAACAACGTACCCGAGAATGCCTGGCGAAAGTGAGCAAGCATGCCGATCCCAGCCAGTACACGACAACCGCTGCCGTCGAAGACATCGAAGCGCTGCGCGTGGCACTCGGCGGCCCCACACTGGATCTGGTTGGCGTGTCGTATGGCACCCGCGTTGCCCAGCAATACCTGATGCGTCATCCCGATGGCGTGCGCAGCGTGGTGCTCGACAGCGTCGCGCCCAACTCGCTGGTACTCGGCCAGGAGTTCGCGCGCAACCTCGACGATGCACTGAAGGCGCAGTTCGAGAATTGCACGAATGTGCCTGCCTGCAAGACGGCATTCGGTGATCCGATGGCCAGCCTGATGACGCTGAAGGTCCGATACGACGCCGATCCGCAAACGCTGAAACTACGCGATCCAGTCGACTACAGCGAGAGCGAAATGAAACTCGATGGCGACATGCTTGCTTCGGTCGCGCGTCTGTACGCGTACACGCCGGAAACAGCCGCTTTGCTGCCGCTGACCATTGACGCCGCGATGAAAGGCAACAGCGTTCCACTACTCGGGCAAGCGCGCGTG
Organism: Rhodanobacteraceae bacterium; assembly: GCA_043752325.1. Taxonomy (GTDB): domain Bacteria; phylum Pseudomonadota; class Gammaproteobacteria; order Xanthomonadales; family Rhodanobacteraceae; genus Dokdonella. The sequence goes on from JAYUYW010000151.1 coordinate 6,302, forward strand.
ATCTTCCGGGGCGTCGAGGAATTGGCGAATAGCGCGATGCAGCTATCGGTGGTATGTGCCGAGGATGCCGAGCGCCTTCGCGACAACCCGGCGGACGCCGATACGGTACTCGGTGGATCGATGGTCAACGCAGTGCAGCGCCAATGCGCGATCTGGCCGAAGGGCACGCGACCTGACGACTTCAACTCAGCACTAGTCAGCGACAAGCCAGTGTTGATTCTGCAAGGCGAGCTCGATCCTGTAACGCCTCCGCGCTATGGCGAGGAAGTGATGAAAGGTTTGTCGAACGCCAAGCTGATCGTCGCCAAGGGCCAAGGTCACAACGTGATTGGCCGCGGTTGCATTCCGAAACTGGTGCAGAAGTTTGTCGCCCGACTCGCGCCAACCACACTCGACACAAGTTGCGTAGCCCAGCTTGGTCCGATCCCCACGTTCATCGATTTCAGTGGAGCCACGCCATGATCGAACTTCGCGATCTGAACAAGGCCTTCGGCGACGTCAAGGCAGTCGACGGTGTTTCTTTCACCGCATGCGATGGCGAAATCACCGGCTTGCTCGGCCCAAACGGCGCCGGCAAGACGACCACGCTGCGCATGCTCTACACGCTGATGAAGCCGGACAGCGGACAGGTGCTTGTCGACGGCATCGATGCCGCCAGCGATCCGGTCAGCGTCCGCCGCAGCCTGGGCGTGCTGCCTGATTCACGCGGCCTGTACAAGCGACTCACGGCCAGCGAAAACATCGAGTATTTCGGTCGCCTGCAAGGCGTTGACGAAGCAACTTTGTGTAAACGGCGCGACGCCTTGATCGCCGCGCTCGACATGTCCGACATTGCAGATCGCCGCACTGACGGATTTTCACAGGGCCAGCGCGTGAAGACCGCGATCGCGCGCGCGCTGATCCACGACCCGCGCAACGTCATCCTCGACGAGCCGACCAACGGCCTCGACGTGATGGCCACGCGAGCGATGCGCGACTTCCTTCGCCATCTGCGCGACCAGGGCCGCTGCGTGCTGTTTTCCAGCCACATCATGCAAGAGGTTGGCGCGCTGTGTGATCGCATCGTGGTGATCGCGCACGGCCGTGTCGTCGCCGACGCGACGCCCGATCAATTACGCGAACAGACCGGCGAAGCCAGTCTCGAAGACGCGTTCGTGCACGTCATTGGTTCCGCTGAAGGACTTTCCGCATGAGCGCGTCACTGATTGTTTTCCTGAAAGAAGTTCGCGAGAACCTTCGCGACCGCCGCACCCTGATCAACTCGCTGGTGACTGGCCCGTTGATGGCGCCGCTGTTTTTCGTCCTGATCATCAATGCGGCTGTGACCCGCGAAACGGATCGTGCCGAGAAAGTCCTCAAGGTGCCGGTGATCGGTGCGGAACACGCACCCAATCTTGTCGCTGCACTGAAGCGCAGCAGTATCGAAATCGTCGCCGCTCCGGCAGATCCGGAAAAGGCGATCCGCGATCAGGAAAGCGATGTCATCCTGCGCATTCCGGCTGACTACGGTGAGGCCTGGACGAAAGGCGAACCGGCCCAAGTCGAGCTGTTGTTCGATGCGTCGCGGCAAGACTCTGGCGCGCTGGTCGCTCGGGTGCGCAGCGGTGTCGAGAGCTACTCTTCGACGATTGGCTCACAGCGAATGTTGTTGCGCGGCATTTCGCCAACGGTTGGCAGGCCCGTTGTCGTTGCCAGTCGCGACCAGTCCACGCCGCAAAGTCGCAGCGGCATCATGTTCGGAATTCTGCCGTACTTTTTCATCCTCGGTGCCTTCATGGGCGGCATGCCGCTGGCGATCGACACCACAGCCGGCGAGCGCGAACGTCAGTCGATGGAGCCGTTGCTGATCAACCCGGTCGCGCGCTGGAAAATCATCGTTGGCAAGTTGATGGCGACCAGTGCCTTCGCGATGACAACGGTGTTCCTCGGCATCCTCGCGTTCGCGATTGCGGGTCGCGCGATGCCAACCGAAAAGCTCGGTATCGTCCTCGACTTCGGGCCGCAATTCATCGCCAGTACGCTGTTCGTGATGGCGCCTCTTGCGATCATGCTGGCCAGCCTGCAAACCTTTGTCGCTGCCTTCGCGCGCAGCTATCGCGAAGCGCAAACCTACCTTGCCGTGCTGACCTTCGTGCCGGTAGTGCCGACGATGTTGCTGATTCTGTATCCAACCAAGACGCAGACGTGGATGTTTGCGACGCCGCTGGTAGGCCAGCACGTCAGCATTCTCGGTTTCCTGCGCGGCGATGTCGTGCCGTTCTCGTCGCTGATGTTGTGCTTTGCAACGACGGCTGTCGCCGCCCTGGTCCTGGTCTGGATGACGGCGCGGCTTTACCAGAGCGAACGAGTTGCGATCACTGGCTGAGTTTCCCCAAACATATTTCTCAATTTCGGAGAGTGTCAATGAAACAGTTCAAACTGACCCACCTGCTGCCCAGCGTCATCGTTGCGCTCGGAATCATCGCGGCAAGCTTCGTGATCAATTTCGGCATCGGCTGGCCGATGTTCGTCGGCCCAGTCCTACTCGGCATCGCCATCGTCGTTGCTTGCATCGTCGATACGCGCCTTCACGCCAACGAGCCGGCGACCAGTGTTTTTGTACGCCTGGTCGTTGGCGCAATGCTGATGGTTTCGGTGTTGCTGTTTATCAATGACCCCACGCGTCTTCAGCAGATGGTTCCGATTCTTGGCATCGTGGCGTGGGTGTCGTTGCTACAGCGATCTTCGCCAACGCGCGTGCCCGACTAAGCGATCAGAACAAAGAACCCTGCGGCGTCTCCACGCGCGGCGGCTGGAAGGCGCACGTGTTGAGATCGAGGTTAGTGCGCACTTTGTTGATGCCCAGCTTGCGACTGGCAAGGGTAAAGCGTTGCTTGATCAGGTCAGCTGTGACCCCTTCGCCGCGCATGCGACTGCCGAAGTTGGCATCGTTGTCCTTGCCGCCGCGCATCTGCCGGATGTTGCTCATCACGCGTTCGGCGCGATCAGGTACATGCAGGTCGAGCCATTCGCGGACCAGTTCTTTCAACTCCCAAGGCAATCGCAGGATGGTGTAGCCGGCGCGATTGGCACCGCCAGCCGCAGCCTGTTCAAGGATGCGTTCCATAAACTGGTCGGTGACGAACGGAATGATCGGGGCCACCATCACTCCGCATGGCACGCCGGCCGCATTCAAGTTCGCCACCGTCTGCAAGCGGCGATGTGGTGCCGATGCGCGAGGCTCAAGGCTACTGGACAGTTTGTTGTCCAGCGTTGTCACCGACACGAAGGCATGCACCAGCTTGTGTCGCGCAAGTTCGGCGAGCAAATCTACATCGCGCTCGATCATCGAATTCTTGGTGATGATCGTCAGCGGATGCCGCGATTCCAGCAGCACTTCCAGAATCTGTCGGGTGATTCGGTGTTCTCGTTCGATCGGCTGGTACGGATCAGTGTTCGCGCCAAGGTTGATGGGCGAACAGACATAGCTGCGCTTGCCCAGTTCCGTCCGAAGCAAAGCCGCCGCATTGGTCTTGGCAAAGAGCTTGGTCTCGAAATCGATCCCTGCCGAAAGATTCAAGTAACCGTGCGATGGCCGCGCATAGCAGTAGATGCAGCCATGCTCGCAACCGCGATACGGATTGATCGACTGGTCAAATCCAATGTCCGGCGAGTTGTTTCGACTGATGATGCTGCGCGCGGTTTCCTTCGTGACCGTCGTCGCAGGACGCGGCACGTCAACGTCATCGCGATACCAACCATCATCCTCGATCGTTCGGCTGACCGTTTCGAAACGCCCCTCCGCATTCGACGCCGCCCCACGCCCCTTGATCCGTGCAGGTTTGTCGAGATTTTCGGGTGACCATGCTTGGCTCATGCTGCAAATTATCGCGCGATCCGTCGCAGCGCCTGCGACGCTGGTTCAGACTCGGCGGCGAAGTGATCGCCGTGCTCCGACGACACCCACGAGTAGTGCGAGCAATCCCGCGAACCAAATCGAGATAGCCGGCACCGCTTGCGTCGCTACGAACGGAATCCCGATACGTTCGAACGCGCCGATGTCGACGGCGCCGTTGCTGTTGCGAGTAAAGCCGGGGCCGCGTTGGTCCGTGAAGAGGTTGCGCGGGTTGCTGCCTCGGTCGAGCGCGGGGCTGGCGCTGCCGAGGGATTGCGTGCGGGTTGGGCCGCCGTTGTTGGCGAGTGCTTGCAGCATCGGATCACTGGTCAGCGTATCGGCGGGGAGCGTAAGTAACGGGCCGCGCGTTTCAACCAGGTTGTTGCTGCCGCTGACGACGATGCTTTCGCCGCTGCCCATGTCGGTCGATGCAGGCGCGATGTTGTCGGCGACGATCGAACTACGCATCGTCGAGGCATAGGCCTGGTTGGCGAAGAAGATGCCGCCGCCTTGGGAGCCGGCGATGTTGTTGGCGACGGTGGAGTTGTCCAGCGTCAGCGACGTGAAGCGGCGGATGCGCAGGCCGCCGCCGGTATCCTGCCGTGCGACGTTGCCGGAGATGGTCGAGTTGATGATGGTGATGTCGTCTTCGTTGGCGAGGCCGCCGCCATAGCGATAGGCGAGGTTGTTGGCGATCGTCGAGCGTTCGATGCGACCGCCGCCTGCGATGAACAGCCCGCCGCCGATTTCGAAATGGGTGAGTGGGAAGTTGTCGGTGCCTTTTGCGACGTTGCCGCTGATGGTGCTGTCGGTGATGTCGACTTCGTACACGAACGCACCGCCGCCGTACGAGGCGGTCGTATTGGTCGGGTGATCGCCGAACGCGGTGTTGCCAGTGATGGTGCTGTTGCGCATCGTCAACAAATCGGAAACGACCGCGCCGCCATAGCTGCCGACACCAATCGCGGTGCAATTGCGCACGTTGCTGTTGATCAGGGTGATGTTGCCGGCGGAACCCAGGCAGCCGGCGTAGCCGATGTCGTTGCCGCCGGAAACCTGAAAGCCATTCGCGATGTCGATGTTTTCAACGGTCAGCGTGCCGCTCGCGAAATGCAGCAGCACGCGATCCTGCACGTTGCCGTCGATGGTCAATCGCCGCGTGATGGAACCGAGCAGGCGTAGCTCGTCCGCATCGGTTTCCAATGCGCCGGTGGTCAATGTGATCGTGCTGCAGGTGAGGGCCGACAGGTCGACGGTATCGCCACTGATTGCCGTGTCGAGAACGCTACGCAAGCTGCCCGCGCTGCCGTCATCGGCGCAGTTGGTGACAGGCAAGGATGCTGCGGGACGCGTGACCGCATTGGCATGTTGCGCTGCGTGTTGACGCCAGGATTCGCGTTTGGCGCGCAGCGGCATCATCTGGTCGGCGCGTTCGCCGACGATGGGCCAATGCGGCAGCGCGGGTTCTTCGGCACTCGTTCCGCCGCTGGCGATTGCGAGGGCAAGTGCCATGCTCAGGCTGGCGCGGCGAAGATGGCGATGTGTCGTTGCTGCGGTCATGGAACTTCTCGGATGTGGTTCAAGCAGAAACGTGAAGCGCACGAGGTCTCCAAGCATAGACGCGTTCACTCGCTCACCGCGAACCGCGGCGGTGACACACCAGCGACTGCGCCATAGGGCGGCAGTCTGGATTGTTCGCCGCTTGCGATTGTGCAACTGAGGGAAAGCCCGGCACATCAAGGTAAATTGTTGATACATCGCCGTCAGTCGGTGCTGGCAAGCCCTGCGCGTAAAGCGCATCGCAGCCCGCGCGATCATCCGCGCGCGCCTGATAGACGCTGTTGGTCGGCAGCGTGCGTTTCGCGAGCAGCCAGTGCAATGCCATGTAGCTGCTCGAAAGTCGCGCCCAGTCGGTGTTCTTCAACTCCGCGTAGTGATTCTTCACGCAACCGAAACGTGGCTGGATGTCGACGCGGTGGGCATGCTCGATCAGCGGAAGCAGCGCCGAAAACTGTTCCAGCGTCGGATTGGCCGCTGCGAACTGCGCGTGCTGACGCTGGAACAAGGGACGCATGTCGGCGAACTGCAAGGCGATCGCACCGATCAGCAACAGTGCGAAACCGCGTCGTGGAAGATGCCGATAGCAGAACACCAAAGCGACAGGCACGAGAGTGCAGGTGACCATCCAGAAGAATCGGCCGCTCGCGGCGAAGTTGCTCAGCGTGCGCAGACTGCGTTCTGGTGCGATCAGCAGCAACGCGCTCGCAAACAGTGCGAGACAAGCCATAAATCCCAATACGCCGTAGCGTCTTCGCCGCCAGGCGTACGTCAGGAAAGCGAGGACGGGCAGCAACTGGATTGTCGCGAGCAACGCAAGGCCACCGGCGTGGCCGCGAAGCATGTCGACGATGGATGCCATTCCCTTGTCGCGATCGAAACCCGCCATCACTTCGGCGGCGCGGACTCCGGCGATGGGTTGAGCCAAGAAATAAACGTCGTAGCCGATCGCGTAAACGGTCAGCAGCCAGAGCACGAGGAGCAGTGGTGCGTGCCTTCCCTCGCGCGATGGATCGCTCGTTGCATCAGAGACATCCCGATGAAGTTCGCGCCGCGCAATGACCCGTCGACCACCAATGACGATAGCCGCCAGCGCAGCGAACAAAAATCCAGCGCCCCAATAATTGTAAGCGTCGTAGTGATAACCGGTGGGATCGACCAGTCGATCCGGTGCGAACAGACCGCTCAGTTGCGGCCACCACGGCGCGGCCAGATTCAAAGGTGCGACGCCGTAACTTCCCCAAGGCAGCGCTACACCTGCACTGCCGCAGATCCAACCGATCAGCAACAGCACTGCGATCCAGCCAAGCAGTGCAAGCACCGCATGGCGCACCGCGAGACGCTGTTGCCATAAGCCCGTGCCGAGTATGGCCAGTGCGATCGCCAACTGCATCGCCATCAGGTACGGATGGATCAACAGGCCCGCTCCCAACCACGTGGCCATCGACAGGAACGGCAATGGCGCCGCGCGCAATCGGCTGTAACGCCAATACGCAGCGAGTGGAAACAACAGCACGAACTGCGAACACAGGGCGATGTGCGGCGTGCGAAACAACAGCACGGGTGATGCCAGCCCCAGTAGTCCGATACCGATGATCGCCCAGCGATCTCGCACGCCAAGCGCACGCGCGATGGCCGCGAAACCTGCCGCCTGCAAGCTGAAACAAAGCCAGAGCCACGGTCCGAAATAGTTCGGCCATTCGGACAACACCGGCTTGACCAACTTGGTGAGCAAGGCCACCAGCGGAATGCTGTCGGTCATGGTCAGGTTGCTGCCTTGCGGCATGCCCAGGTTCGGCAAGTCCAGCAACGGCCAGCGCCACTGATCAGCGAAGAAGTAGCGAGCGCCGATCAAGTGTTGCGCGGGATCGCTGTCGGGAGACGTGAAGAATGCCGTCGCCGACGTGACGATGTGCGGCGCGTAGACGACGACCAATACCGCCGCGATCAGCGCGGTGATCCAGACGGCGGATCGTGAGTCGTCCGCTGACATCGGTTTCAATGGAGTCAAAGCCTGTCAGTCGGATGCACACACTTTGCCGCCATTCTCGCAACGTCGGCGAGGATGGCGGCGAAAAACTCAGTGCCGCGAAAAAATCTTGGCGAGTCGGTTGAAGAAACCCGGTTTTTTCGGCGGTGTCGTGGCGCCTACATCTTTTGCTGTCGACCCCTTCGCGGGGCGCGTGTCTTCGCCGTGGCTGCGCTCGCGGCGTGGTTTGCGCTCGCTGCGACCTGGTTGGCTCGCGTCGGCAGCAGCGGCTGTCGTCGTGTTCTCTGTGGCGCCGCCACTGGCTTGTCTGGCATTGCGGGCGGCTCCGCCACGGCCACCTCGACGGCGAGGTTTCTTGACCGGTGCGCCATCGGCCGTGC
>JAYUYW010000152.1:0-2189 GCA_043752325.1 Rhodanobacteraceae bacterium
CGCAATTCCGATAGCGGTACGCGAGGCACTTCCAGTTTCAAGTCGATGCGGTCGAGCAGTGGGCCCGACAGGCGTGATCGGTATCGTGCAATCGCATCGGGCGTGCAATTGCAGCGGCCGGATGGATCGCCGACATACCCGCAAGGGCACGGGTTCATCGCGGCGACCAACTGAAAGCGCGCCGGGAATTCGGCCTGTCGCGCCGCTCTCGAAATCAGCACGCGACCGGATTCCAGCGGCTCGCGCAACACTTCCAGCACGTGCCGATTGAACTCGGGTAGTTCGTCGAGGAACAACACGCCGTTGTGCGACAGCGAGACTTCGCCGGGTCGTGGAATAGAGCCGCCACCAACCAAGGCAACTGCCGATGCGGTGTGATGTGGGTTTCGAAAGGGCCGCCGTTTCCAGTCAGTGGATTCGTTACCCATGCCTGCGACGGATCGCACGGCGGCGACTTCCAGCGCCTCGGCTTCGGTCATCGCGGGCAGGATTCCCGGCAGGCGACTCGCCAACATGGTCTTGCCCGTTCCCGGCGGACCGACCAGCAGCAAATTATGCGACCCAGCCGCAGCAATTTCGAGCGCGCGACGCGCCTGCGGCTGTCCGCGAACTTCAGAAAGGTCGGGTTCGTAACCCATCGTCTGAGTGACGGGCGCAGCTTGCGCATGCAGCAGGTCGCCACGACCGGCCAAATGCGCGCAAACCTGCAACAGCGAATCAGCAACGCGCACATCGGCGTTCGCGACCAGCGCCGCTTCTGCCGCATTTTGCCGCGGCACCACGATGCGGCGGCCAGCTCGTGCTGCCTGCAACACGGCAGGCAAAACGCCAATGACTGGACGCAACGCGCCGGTCAGCGCGAGTTCGCCGATGAATTCATGACCAGCGAGCGAATCGCGCGGTAGGCCGCCGTTCGCCGCGATGATGCCGAGCGCAATCGGCAGGTCGAAGCGACCTCCGAACTTGGGCAGGTCCGCTGGTGCCAGATTGACGGTGACGCGACGTGCGGGGTAATCCAGTTGCGCGGTCAGGATTGCGGCGCGAACGCGGTCACGCGATTCCTTTACGGCTGTTTCCGGCAGGCCGACGATAGACGTGCCCGGCAAGCCGCCCGACAGATGCACTTCGCAGGTAACCAGTGGCGCGGCGATGCCGTCCTGGGCGCGACTGAAGGCGACGGCGATGCTCATCAACCATTCCCTGGCGTATCAGGCGATTCGGGCAAACGCCGGATCGCTCAGCCCTTGTCGGCGGGTTGGCCGGAAAGTTGGCGTTCCAATGCAGCGACGTGTTGTTCCAGTTGCTCGATCTTCTCGCGGGTGCGCAGCAGAACCAGACGCTGCACATCGAACTCGTCGCGCGTGACCACGTCAAGTTTGCGAAGGCCCGACTGCAGCGCCGACTTGAAGTTGCTTCCGAGGTCTTCGCGAGCGTCCTTCAAGCCCGGCGGGACCAGTTCGGCCAGTCGCTGGGCAAGTTCGTCGATGGCCTGCATGGTGCTCATGGTCTGACTCCGGAATTGAAGGAAAAAAGCTGCGCCGCGGTACTGCCTTGTAATGCGACGCAACGATGCTGCCACGTGCTTCCCTGCGCATTCAACGACCTTCCCCGGACTGTGAATGAGAATCCGTGTCCCGGCGCCATCGTCCCTGTCCGTTGGCGCTTCGCTTCCGTGTGCAGCGATAGTGGGCCGCTCGAGCGCGAAGGGAATCGGACGATTGCCTAATTTCGTATAGGAAATTTCCTACACGCTGATCGAGGCGAGCGATCAGATGGCGGGCTCCTTGGAAATCATCAACCACAGGATCAGGTAAACCAGAATTCCGGGGAACGCAGCCGACAGAATCGACACGATCACGAAGATGAGGCGCAAGCCATTCGGGCTGAACTGGTAGTACTCGGCCAAGCCGCCAATGACGCCGCCGATCATCTTGTTGCTGCGCGAGCGGCGCAGCGGCTTCTTGTCGTTGCTCATGTTTCCTGGTCTCCTGCGATTCGTTAGCGGCGCGTGCCACGCGCCTGGGTTTGACCGGACTATTTGACGCCATGCATCAGCTTTTTCAACGGCAGCACGAACACGAATGCGATCACACCGCAGCCAAGGCCTATCCACATCAGCAGCCAGAACAGGTGTTCGTATCTGGCGGCGGCATCGACCAGATTGATCGCTTCACCGTCGACCATGTCAA
>JAYUYW010000153.1:0-2188 GCA_043752325.1 Rhodanobacteraceae bacterium
CGAACTGGAGATCACGCCTTCCTCGACCAGCCTTCTGACGAAGAATTCCGACGCGCGTTTCCAAGTGATGTCCGGCGGCAAGCCACTCGCGGATTTCGCGATTGGTGTCGTCGGCGGAAAAAATGCCAAGCCGCGCTTGCTGCGCACTGATGGCAATGGCGAGATCGAGGTGAAGATTGACGGCGCTGGCTACTGGATGTTGCGGGTAACTCAACTCACTCCGTCAACAACCAAGGACATCGATTGGGAAAGCCATTTCGCGACGTTGACGTTCGACGTACGCTGATGCGCTACCCTGCTTTGGCGGGGTTGCGGATCGTGACCCGCATTACGCAAATGCGGTCATAGCCGGTTCCGGGGTCATTGATTCGCTGGCAGAAAAGCCATTCGGCGGCAAAGGCGAAGGCGCTCGCGATCCAGAAGGCGACTTGTGGTGGCGATAGGGATAGTAAGCTCCGAATCCGCACGCTGACATGACAACCTGGCGTGCCAACCAAGGGCTGCGCGGACGTCAGCACATTCAAGGCATTTCTACATCGAGAGCATTGGATCTGACTGGCACGTAGTCAGCTAGTCGTAGACGTGGCCGGTTTAGGTGCCCTCAGGAGCGTCAGGGGGTGAGTTTGTCCTGCGTATTGCAGTCAAAATCACTGGCATCGTGACGTTCGTGCAGCTGCGTTTCCGGTTCGCCCCAACTGCGGTTGACCATCCGACCGCGCTGCGCGGCGGGACGCATGGCAATGCGTTCTGCCCAGGCTACGACGTGGGTGTAGTCCTGCACCTGCAGGAACTCGGCGGCGTCGTAGAGGACACCACGCACCAGCTCGCCATACCACGGCCAGATGGCGATATCGGCGATGCTGTAATCGTCGCCGCCAACAAAGGCATGCTCAGCCAGCCGCTGGTTCAAGACGTCGAGCTGGCGCTTGACCTCCATCGCGAAACGATCAATCGGATACTCCATCTTGCTCGGCGCGTAGGCATAGAAATGACCGAAGCCGCCACCAAGGAAGGGACCACTGCCCATCTGCCAGAAAAGCCACGACAGGCACTCGGCGCGTGCCGCCGGTGCGCTGGGCAGCAGCGCGCCAAATTTTTCCGCCAGGTACAGCAGAATGGCGCCCGACTCGAATACCCTTATCGGCGTGGCTCCGCTGCGGTCAAGCAGTGCCGGAATCTTCGAATTTGGATTGACCGCCACGAAGCCGCTGCTGAACTGCTCGCCCTCTTGGATGTTGATCAGCCAGGCGTCGTACTCGGCGCCGCTACGGCCAAGCGCCAGCAGCTCCTCAAGCATCAGCGTGACCTTTACGCCGTTGGGCGTGGCCAGCGAGTAGAGCTGCAGCGGATGTCGGCCGACAGGCAGCTCGTTGTCATGCGTCGCGCCTGCGGTTGGCCGGTTGATGTTGGCGAACTTGCCGCCATTGGCCGCAGGCCGGGTCCAGATTTTCGGCGGTACGTAGTCGGAATTGGTCATGTCAGTCGTGTGGGCTGGATGAGGATCAGTCCATCTTGCCACCGCCAAAGTGACGAACCGTTAAAGCCACCGTGACTCAGTTTCCTATTGCGGTGTCCGTTTGCGCGGGCGCTCGAACTACCGCAAGAAACGACCGGGACAACCAACACCCGTGACATCTATCTCGTGTTCAAAGGCGGCATGCGCTGAGAGACGAAGGCGCTGGAGGCGGTGATTTGGATTGCACCATGATTGTCGATCAACCGATGAGGCCCTGAAGGGTCCGGGACCAGTCCCAACCCGTAGCGTCGAAAACACGAGGACAAACCGTCATGGATAGCGACTTCTGGCTGCAACGCTGGCACGAAGGCCAAATCGGTTTTCATCAGGACGTCGTCATGCCTTTGCTGGAACAGCACTGGGATGAGTTCGGGCTGCCGGCCACAGGTTGCATATTGGTGCCTCTGACAGGCAAATCGTTGGACATGCTGCGGCTGGCTGCGCGCGGCCATCGTGTGATTGGCGTGGAGTTGTCGGCGTTGGCGGTCTCGCAGTTTTTCACCGAGCATGACCTGCATCCGAAAAGCCACGACTCACGTTATGGCCGTTACCATGTCGCCGGCAATATTGAACTGATCTGCGGTGATGTTTTCGACCTGGATGCCGAAATCCTCGCGAACTGCGCCGGTGTCTAAGACCGCGCCGTTTTGATTGCGCTGCCGCCGCCGATGC
>JAYUYW010000154.1:0-5799 GCA_043752325.1 Rhodanobacteraceae bacterium
TTTGCATTCGATCAGGAACAGGTGTTCAGCGGGCGTCGCATGCTGATCAGCTTCAAGGGCAGCAACAGCGATATCGGGACATTGCAAAAGGTGGACGAACGGCTAGTCGTCGTCAAACTGAAGCGCGGCCAATCGTTTTCCGGATTTGGCCAGTCGTCCGACAGCACGACGACGGCGACGTTGACGATTCAGTAGCGCTACCTAGTCGCCTGATACGCGCCCAGCGCGTCTTCGCGCGATGCTTTCAGATCAACCATCGGAGCCGGGTAGCCGGTCCGTTCAAGTAGGTCGGGATCGCTCCACGGTCGATGCACCAGCGGTGCCGGCACGTCTTTCAATTCCGGAATCCAGCGCCGCACATACGAGCCTTGCGGATCGAATTTCTCGCCCTGCGTCACCGGATTGAAGATACGGAAATACGGTGCGGCATCAACGCCGCAACCGGCGGTCCATTGCCAACCTTGTGAATTGTTGGCGAGGTCGGCATCCACCAGCGTGTCCCAAAACCAGCGCTCACCGTGGTGCCAATGTTGGCGAAGATTCTTTGTCAGGAAACTCGCGACCAACATGCGCACGCGATTGTGCATCCAGCCGGTCGCCCACAATTCACGCATTCCGGAATCGACCATCGGAATGCCGGTGCGACCTTGCTGCCAGCGCTTGAGCACAGTCGCGTCGCGGCGATGCCACTGGAACGCGTCGAAGCGGGGATTGAGGTTTTTCTTCGGCATCGTTGGAAAGTGATAGAGCAGGTGCTGCGAGAATTCGCGCCAGCCGATTTCGCGCAGATACGACTCCGAGCCTTTCTCAACGCCGACGCGGTGGTCGCCACTCTGCAAAGCCCACGCAACCTGCTTCGCGGAAATCTCGCCGAAGTGAAGATGTGGTGACAGGCGCGATGTGCCGAGCCGGTCCGGACGGTCGCGGTCTGCCGGGTAGTCGGCGATTGCTGATGCCTGGAAATCGGCAAGCGATTCGCTGGCGCCGGTTTCGCCGGGCTGCCAGGCATCGTGAAATTGCTCATCCCAGCCGATGCTTGGCAACAGCTCGAGGACCGCGATCGTGGCCGCCTGCATGATCGGCGGAGTCGCAATCTTCATCGGCGCAGGCAACGGCTCCTGCGGTTCCAGGCGCGCTCGGATGTTGCGCCAGAACGGAGTGAATACGCGGTACGGATCGCCCTGCCCGGTCTCGACCTGCCAGGGCTCGAACAGCAGCGATGCATTGAAGCTCTCGGTCGCGACACCGGCGTCACACAGAGCCGACTTGATCTTCTTGTCGCGCTTGATCGCGGCCGGTTCGTACAGGCGATTCCAGTAAACCGCATCGACTTTGTACGACTTGATCAACGCCGTGAGCGATGCGAGCGATTCACCCGCTACGGCAAGCAGCGTCGCGCCGCGCTCGCGCAAATCCTTGTCGAGCGCCGTCAGCGAATGGTGTAACCACCAACGACTCGCCGCGCCGGGTTGCCAAGGCGCTTCCTCGTCCGGCGCATAGATGTAGGCACAGATGATCTTGTCGTGTTGCTCCAGCGCTGCGGTCAGCGCCGGGTTGTCGGCCAATCTCAGGTCGCGACGGAACCAGACCAGTCCGGTACTCACGTAGCCTTCGCCGGCTTCAGTACTTTCTTCAGGAACTGACCGGTATGCGATGCCTTGGTCTTCGCGATTTTTTCGGGTGGCCCAACCGCGATGATCTTGCCGCCTTTACCGCCGCCTTCCGGACCAAGGTCGATCACCCAGTCAGCCGTCTTGATGACATCGAGGTTGTGTTCGATGACGACCACCGTGTTGCCATGATCGGTCAGGCGATGCAGCACCTTGAGTAATTGCTCGATATCGAAAAAATGCAGGCCAGTCGTCGGCTCATCGAGAATGTACAGCGTGTTGCCGGTATCACGCTTGGACAGTTCGCGCGAAAGTTTTACCCGTTGCGCCTCACCGCCGGACAACGTTGTCGCGCTCTGTCCCAGCTTGATGTAGCTGAGGCCCACGTCGACCAGCGTTTCGAGTTTACGAGAAATGGACGGAACCGGCGCAAACAGTTTCGCCGCGTCCTCGATGGTCATGTCGAGTACGTCGGCGATGGTGTGGCCCTTGTAGGTGATGTCCAGCGTCTCGCGGTTGTAGCGCTTGCCTTGGCAGACATCGCAGGGCACGTACACGTCCGGCAGGAAGTGCATTTCCACCTTGATCATGCCGTCGCCTTCGCAGGCTTCGCAGCGTCCACCGCGCACGTTGAAACTAAAGCGGCCCGGCCCGTAGCCACGCACCCGCGATTCGGGAACCTGCGAGAACAGATCACGCAACGGCGTGAACAGGCCGGTGTAGGTCGCCGGGTTCGAACGTGGCGTGCGGCCGATCGGGCTCTGGTCGATGGCGACGACCTTGTCGAACAGCTCGATGCCCTGAATTTCGCGGAACGGCGCAGCTTTTTCATTCGCACCGTTGAGTTCGGCAGCAGCGTGCCGATGCAAGGTGTCGTTGATGAGCGTCGACTTGCCGGAACCTGAAACGCCAGTCACGCAAACGAACAGACCTGCTGGGATTTCAAGATCGACATCCTTCAAATTGTTGCCACTTGCGCCGAGCAACTTCAGCATCCGCTCGGGATCCGGCTTACGGCGTTTTTCCGGCATCTCGATTTGCCGTTTGCCTGAAAGGTACTGCCCGGTCAGCGAGCGTGGCGCTTTGAGTAGATCCTTGAGCGTTCCTTGGGCGACGATTTCGCCACCGTGCACGCCGGCGCCGGGACCGATGTCGACCACATGGTCGGCTAACCGGATTGCGTCCTCGTCATGTTCAACCACGATCACCGTGTTGCCGAGATCGCGCAGTCGCGTGAGCGTTCCGAGCAGCCGCTCATTGTCGCGCTGATGCAGGCCAATCGATGGCTCATCGAGCACGTACATCACGCCAACCAGACCAGCGCCAATCTGGCTGGCCAGACGGATGCGTTGTGCTTCACCACCTGACAGCGAATCGGCTTGCCGATCAAGGGTGAGATATTCCAAACCGACATCATCGAGAAAGTGAAGCCGCTCGCGAATCTCCTTGACGATCTTCACCGCGATCTCGCCGCGCCAGCCTGGCATGGTCAGTTGCTCGAAGAACGCCAAAGACTGGTCGATCGGCAACGCGCTGACGCTGGGCAGGTTGCGATCAGTCACGAATACATTGCGCGCACTGCGGTTCAAGCGCTGGCCGCTGCATTCCGGGCACGGCTGGTTGTTGATGTACTTGGAAAGCTCCTCGCGCACCGCCGCCGATTCGGTTTCGCGATAGCGCCGTTCCAGATTGTTGACGATGCCTTCGAAGCGATGCTTGCGCGTCACCGTGCCGCCGGAATCGTTGACGTAGCGAAACGAAATTGTCTCGCTGCCCGAGCCGAAGAGCACCTTGTCGCGGTTTGCTTTGGTCAGCTCGTTCCACGGTTCTTCGATGTCGAATTTGTAGTGCTTGCCGAGCGCGCCAATCATCTGGAAGTAATAGTTGGTCCGTCGATCCCAGCCGCGAATCGCCCCACGCGCCAGACTCTTCTCCGGATGGCCAACGATGCGCGCCGGATCGAAAAACTGCGTGATGCCGAGGCCGTCGCATTTGGTACACGCGCCCACCGGCGAGTTGAACGAAAACAGACGTGGTTCCAGCTCCGGCAACGAGTAGTCGCAGATCGAGCACGAATAGCGCGAAGAGAACAGCGTCTGTGGCGCTTTCGGATCGGCCGCTCCCGGCATCCTGCCTCCCGCGTCACTGGCGCTGTCCTGCGCGGCGTCGAGATTGGCCAGGATCACCAAGCCATCACCGAGACGCAAGGCAGTTTCGAACGACTCGGCGAGGCGTTGCTTGATGTCGTCCTTCGGCCGAAAGCGATCCACGACAACTTCGATGGTGTGCTTCTGCCGCAACGTGAGTGGTGGCACCGCGTCGAGTTCGTGAACAACGCCGTCGACACGCGCACGGATGAAGCCCTGCGAACGCAGCTGATCGAACACCTGCACGTGCTCGCCCTTGCGCTCTCGAATAACCGGCGCCAGAAGCATGTAGCGTTTGTCGGCATCCAGCGCCAACGTGGCGTCGACCATCTGGCTGATCGTCTGCGCTTCCAGTGGCGTGCCATGGTCGGGGCAGCGCGGTGTGCCGACGCGGGCGTACAGCAAGCGCAGGTAGTCGTGAATTTCGGTGATGGTGCCGACGGTCGAGCGCGGATTGTGTGAGGTCGATTTCTGCTCGATCGATATCGCCGGCGACAGCCCTTCAATGTGATCCACATCGGGCTTTTCCATGATCGACAGGAACTGCCGCGCGTATGCAGACAACGACTCGACATACCGACGCTGACCTTCCGCGTAGATGGTGTCGAACGCCAGTGATGATTTGCCGGAACCGGACAGACCCGTAATCACGATCAGGCTGTCCCTCGGCAAGTCGAGGTCGATGTTCTTCAGGTTATGGGTGCGCGCTCCGCGAATGCGGATGGTGTCCAGAGGCATGGCGACGAGAATTCCGATTCGGGCCTAACGTCACTATATCGGGGCCAGCTAACTGCACTTCAACCGCCGCGGATCGATATGATGGCGGTCCTTTTGCCACGCCGAGCGGCCCTTGTCCGAATCGCGCTCTGTCGATATCGCCATCGTCGGCGCCGGCGCATCCGGTGTGATGGTGGCCGCGCAGATCGTGCGCCAGTCGCGTGCCGCTGGCGTTGCCATGCCCTCGGTGTTGCTGATAGATGCAGACGGCCAACCCGGTCGTGGCGTCGCCTATGGCACGGCGCGAGAGGAGCACGTACTCAATGTCCCGGCCTCCGGGATGAGTGCGTTCCCTGACCAGTTGACCCACTTTGTCGACTGGCTGGTTGAGAAAGGCGAGGATAAGCCCGGTTTGGGTCATCGTTTTCTGCCCAGGCGCGTCTACGGCCAGTACCTGCAAGCGCAGCTGGCGCAAGCAACCCAGTGTGGCGTCGAAATGCTCCGTGACCGTGTCGTCGATTTGGCCGACGTTGCGCCGCATCGGCTCGGCCTCGCCAGTGGCCGCAACGTCGCTGCAAAATCGGTCGTGCTGGCCATCGGCAACAGTCCTCACGCGCTGCCGGTTCGGCACGACGGCGTCTTGGTCGTCGAAGGATGGGACGATCAAGCGTTGGGATTGATCCCCATTGACGATGACATTGCCATCGTGGGTGCCGGCTTGAGCATGGTCGATGCCGCGTTAACCCTTTCAGCCAGTGGCCATCGTGGTCGCATCGAGGTGTTCTCGCGACATGGTCTGGCGCCGCTTCGCCATGACGACGCTCACGATATCGCCGAGATCGACGTTGACGCCTTGGTCGCCCTTCCACTGCGCCAGCGCCTGCATCAGCTGCGGCAAATCATTGCGGCAAACCCGCATTGGCACTGGCAAGCCGTGATGCGCAGCTTGCGGGTACCGGGACAACGCCTGTGGCAAAGCCTAAGCGCATCAGACCAGCAATGCTTCCTGCGTCACGTGGTGCGCTATTGGGACATCCACAGGCATCGCATCGCTCCGCAGGTTGCGGCAAAGCTGGACGCGATGCGTCAATCCGGACAACTGGCGCTTCACGCGGGTCGGCCACTGGCATTCCGCCAGATCGACGGTCGAATCGAGGTGGATTTCGTGACCCGCCATGAGACTCGGCGCATGCGTGTTCGAGTCGATCGCGTCATCAATGCAACCGGCGTGGAAACCCATCTCGAACAAACCAACGATCCGCTGATTCGCGCGCTGCTCGCCAGTGGCAATGCGAAGCCAGGTCCGCACGGACGCGGATTCGACA
>JAYUYW010000155.1:0-2170 GCA_043752325.1 Rhodanobacteraceae bacterium
CAGCTCGCCTGCTTCCACGCCTGCTGAGTCGGCAAAGCGAGCCGCTTTCCTGATGCGTCGTGGATTTGATGGCTCGACGGTTCGCGCCGTCACTCGCGCGCCGGTTGACGATGTCGATGACGAGCCATTCGAGTAGGTCCAAAAACTCTTCAATACACTTGAAATACAGGCTGATCGGTCGCGATATCGACGCCCCTCGCCACGGATCGCGCCACGTTTTGCGACAATGCACGAATAGGTCGTCCGCCATTCGGCCGCGACTCGCTCGATAACCGGATTTTCATGAAGACTACCTCCCAGATTCGTTCCGAGTTCCTTGAGTTTTTCCGATCCAAGGACCACACCATCGTGCCATCGGCATCGCTCGTGCCGGGCAACGATCCGACCTTGCTGTTCACCAACTCGGGCATGGTCCAGTTCAAGGATGTGTTCCTCGGCAGCGAGAAGCGGCCTTACGTGCGCGCTGCTGACGTCCAGCGTTGCCTGCGTGCGGGAGGCAAGCACAATGATCTCGACCAAGTCGGTTACACGGCGCGCCATCACACATTTTTCGAGATGCTCGGCAACTGGTCGTTCGGTGATTACTTCAAGCGCGACGCGATATTGTGGGCATGGGAGCTGCTGACCGAAGTCTGGAAGCTGCCGAAGGATCGACTGCTGGTCACGGTCTACCACACCGATGACGAGGCCTACGGCATCTGGCATGACGAAGTTGGCATTCCAGCCGAACGCATTGTCCGCATCGGCGACAACAAGGGCGCGCCCTACGCGTCGGACAACTTCTGGCAGATGGCCGATACCGGTCCGTGCGGGCCCTGCACCGAAATCTTCTACGACCACGGCGACCACATCGCTGGTGGCCCTCCTGGATCACCAGACGAAGATGGCGACCGCTACATCGAAATCTGGAATCTCGTTTTCATGCAGTTCGACCGTGCCGCTGACGGCACTCTTTCGCCACTGCCAGCGCCATGCGTCGATACCGGCATGGGCATGGAACGCCTCGCGGCGATCTTGCAGCACGTGCACGGCAATTACGAGATCGACCTGTTCGTACGATTGATTGCCAGGGCCAGCGAATTGACCGGCACCACCGATCTCTCCAACAAATCGCTACGCGTCGTTGCCGATCACATCCGCGCCTGCTCGTTCCTGATCGTCGATGGCGTGCTGCCGTCAAACGAAGGTCGCGGCTACGTGTTGCGTCGAATCATCCGCCGCGCCTTGCGGCACGGCTGGATGCTCGGCGTGCGTGGCGATTTCTTCTGGAAGATGGTGCCGGCATTGGTTTCCGAAATGGGCGACGCCTATCCAGACCTTGTCGCGCGTCAAGACATTGTCAGCAAGACGCTCAAGGCCGAGGAGGAGCGCTTCGGCGAAACGCTGGAGCAGGGAATGAAGCTGTTCGCCGATGTCGCGGCGAACTCGTCTTCAGTGATACCTGGCGGTGATGCGTTCCGACTTTATGACACCTATGGCTTCCCGGTCGACCTGACCGCCGACATCGCGCGTGAGCGCGGCTTGACCGTCGACATGGTCGGATTCGACTCCGCAATGAACGAGCAGCGCGAACGCGCGCGCGCTGCTGGCAAGTTTGAATCCAAAGGTTCCATGCCAGCCGATCTCGCCAGCTCGCTTGCCCCAACGCAGTTCACCGGCTATGACACGCTCGGCAAGTTGTCAGGCAAGGTGCTCGCCATCGTTCGCGATGGTCGCAGACTGGAGTCTCTCGACGATGGTGAGCCGGCGATGGTCATTCTCGACCAGACCCCGTTCTATGCCGAATCCGGCGGGCAGGTTGGCGATACCGGCACGTTGCGCGGTGCGGGCGGCGAGTTGGTCGTCAGCGATACCGTGAAAATGGGCGGCGCGTTCCATGCACACGTGGGGGTGTGGAAAGGCACCGCACTGCGCGTTGGCGACAGCATCGAAGCCGATGTCGATGCAGACCGTCGCCAATCAGTCGTACTCAATCACTCGGCAACGCACCTTCTCCACGCTGCCTTGCGCAAGGTGCTCGGCGAGCACGTACAGCAGAAGGGTTCGCTGGTCGCGCCGGAGCGACTGCGCTTCGACTTCGCCCATTTCCAGCCGATGAGTCGTGACGAGCTTGCTCGCGTTGAAAGTCTGGTCAACAGCCAGATTCGTGGCAACGCCGGAGGTGACATCC
>JAYUYW010000156.1:0-5768 GCA_043752325.1 Rhodanobacteraceae bacterium
CGCGACTGCGCTTTCGCGCAGTCGCGCCACAGCGTCATTTGATCTTTGCAGTCCAGTACGCCTTGACCTGGCTGACCAGTTCGTCCGGCAATGGCACGTAGTCCAGCGATGCGGCCTGCTCCTTGCCCGACGCGTAGGCCCAGCTGAAGAACTCACGGGCTGCCGTGGCGCGCGCGGCATCCTTGGGCTGGGCGTGCATCAGGATAAAGTTGGTTGCCGCAATCGGCCACGAGGCTTCACCCGGCGCATTGGTGATGATCAGGTAGAAATCGGTCGCATTCTTCCAGTCCGCGCTCGCGGCGGCTGCCGCGAACGATTCGGCGCTCGGTGACACGTACACACCGGCGGCGTTCTGCATCTGCGTGTAGGCCATCTTGTTCTGAAGTGCGTAGCTCAGTTCGACGTAGCCGATCGAATTCTTGACCTGCTTCACGTAAGCAGCAACTCCTTCGTTGCCCTTGCCGCCCAGCCCATATGGCCACTGCACCGAAGTGCCTTCACCGACGCTTGACTTGAAGTCGGAGCTGACCTTGCCGAGATAGTTGACGAAGTTGAAAGTGGTGCCCGAACCATCTGAGCGATGCACGATGGTGATGGTCGCCGATGGCAGTTCAATGCCGGCATTCAGGCCGGTGATGGCCGCATCGTTCCACTTCGTGATATTTCCTTGGAAGATGTCGGCGAGGACGGGGCCGGTCAGCTTCAGCTTACCCGGTTCGATGCCGGCTATATTGACTACCGGAACTACTCCACCAATCACTGATGGAAACTGCACCAGTCCCGCCGCTGCGAGGTCAGCCGGCTTCAGCGGCGCATCGGACGAGCCGAAATCGACGGTAGCGGCCTTGATCTGGGCGATACCGCCACTGGACCCGATCGACTGGTAGTTGATCTTGTTGCTGGTCGCGGCGTGGTAGTCGGCCGACCATTTCGACATCAATGGGAAAACGAATGAGGCACCGGCACCGGTAACCTCGGCAGCCTGAACGGCATTGGCACCGATCAGGGTAGCGACACCGAACGCGGCGGCACGCAGGATGATCTTGGTAGACACAGGCAACTCCTTCAACGGGCTGGAAGACGATGGTCGTCTTTCTAGCGGCGCGACGTTGCGGAATGATGTGATTTTTGTTGCAGAAATAAGTCGGCGTTTCCAATCAAATACTTGCAACGCTTACGGGTAGGCTCAATCGCCGCTGATGAAGGCCGGCCCCTTGCCAGCAGTTTTTTCGTAGACACCCTTGCCGGCACGCTTGTACTGGGTGAAGCCATGTTTCTCGATATGGCTTTCACGGTTCAAGTGGGCGGCACCGCTGACGACGGCCGGCGCACTGATCACGCGATGCACCGCCGAGCCGCATTCCGGACATGCGATCAGCGCGGCATCGGACAGTTTCTGCAACTGCTCGATGCCGTCTCGGCACTGCTCGCAGGTGCTGGAAACGTCATCGGGAATGTACTGATAGATCGGCATGGCGCACGTCAATGATCCGCAATCGCGGTCGTTTCAAGTTGGGCGTCTTCGAGCATTTTCCAGCGGTTGACGATGCGACAGAACAACTGCGCGGTGCGCTCGGTGTCGTAAACGGCTGAATGCGCTTCATTCGGATCCCAGTCCAGACCAGACGCGTTCACGGCCCGGCTGAGTACCGTCTGCCCGAACGCAAGGCCGCCAAGCGTTGCCGTGTCAAAGCAACTGAAAGGATGAAACGGGCTGCGCTTGTGCAGGGTTCGGCGAATTGTCGCGTTCAGGAACGCAAGGTCGAAGGCGGCGTTGTGGCCGACCAGGATGGCGCGTTGGCAGTTGGTTTCCTTCAAGGCCAGGCGCACCGGGGCGAACACATGATCCAGCGCCGCACGCTCCAGTTTGGCAAAGCGGAATGGATGGTCCGGATCGATGCCAGTGATTTCCAGCGATTTCGGATCCAGGTTGGCACCGGGGAAGGGCGTGACATGGGTGGACACCACCGCTTCTGGCTCGACCCAGCCGGCCTCGTCCATCCGGATCACGCTGACGGCGATCTCCAGCAAGGCATCAAGTTCGGAATTGAAACCACCGGTTTCGACATCGACCACCACCGGCAGGAAGCCACGGAAGCGGTCAAACATGCGGGTCGACTGGGAGGCGGGCATAGTTTCAGTATAGAGGTTGGTAACGCCCCACCCACAGTAATAGTGGCCCTGCATGATGATCGAACGGTGGTCGATTGCATCGAAAGCAACGCTGCCATGAATGTTGGGATTGCGCATTCGATTACGCTTGTAACTTCGCTGTCATCTTTCGTCCACGTGGCTGTAACGCTAGTGCAGCATCTTGCGCTTCGTTCGCAGCCAGTGCCGCATCAATGCGCGCCAACTGCATCGTTTTCTACTTTGTCGATGGAGCTTCCATGCACACACGCAACGCACGCACGCTGCTCGCGATCGCCATGTTGGTCACCGCGCCGCTGGCCCATGCCGATTACAGCTTGGGCGAAATCCTTGGCTACAACGTAACTTTCGAAGGCCTGGTCCAGGCAGACCGCACTCAGTACAACGATGACGTGACGCCGCTGATTGACGATGGCGAAGTGCGCCGCGCCGAGTTGGTGTTGAAAGGCAAGAAGGACAACTTCGATTGGGTGGTCGGCTACGACGTCAGCACCCGCAACGACAAGTTTCTCGACGTGAATGGTCGTTACAAATTCAACTCGAAGTTCAGTGCGCGGGTCGGCCAGTACAAACAGCCCAACAGCCTTGAAGAGCTGTCCAGCACCAAGCACAACGACTTCATCGTCAAGGCGATGGCGACCCAGGCGTTCGCCGTTGCGCGCCGCCAAGGCGCCAGCCTGGCGTGGCAGGAGAGCAAGTGGCTGCTCACCGGTGGCTGGTTTGGTCGCGAGATCACCGATGGCGGCGGTACGGGCGCCGGTTACGGCGGCCGCTTCGCCTACACGCCGGTGCTTGAGGACGGCAATATTATCCACCTGGGCGTTTCGGCGATCAGCTACGACACAAACAACGATGTTGATCGCGTTCGCGCGCGTCCCGGCTTCGACATCAGCACAACGCCGCGCCTGATCGACAGCGGCACCTTCCGCGATGCCGACAAGCGCACGACCTACGGATTGGAGGCAGGCTGGGTGCGCGGCCCGTTCAAGCTGCAGGCGGAATATTTCGACTCGAACGTAGATCGCCTTGCCCACGCCGACTACAACGCCGACAGCTGGTACGTGTCGGGCCTGTGGAACATCAGCGGTGAAACCTGGGGATACAAGGACGGCGTGTTCGCGACCAACCATCCGGTCCACAAGACCGGCATGTGGCAGGTCGGGGTGCGCTACGAAGGTCTGAATCTAAACGATGGCCTGGTCCGTGGCGGCGAAGAAAAGAATGTCACTATCGGCGTCAACTACTACGCCCTCAGGAACTTCAAGCTCTCGCTCAACTACGTTCGTGCCGACGCGACCAAGGGCAGCGGCATCTCCGACCAGCCGAATGCGATCGAAGGTCGCGCGCAGTTGTTCTGGTAGAGCTCCAACGACTGATCCTCCCTCAGTCGTCAACCTTGACGGGTCCTTCGGGGCCCGTTTTTTTGGTGACGACGACCAGAGCACACATACAAATGGCCCGAATTTCGTCAGCGGTCGTAGTTCCGCGCGATTGTTCGTGACGACGTTCACGAATATTCCTCAATAATCAACGTGTCGGCTTTGCTCGGACGTTGACTGTTGGTCGGCCTCCAGCGCCATCGGCTGGCATCGCCCTTGCATCCGACAGGGGTTGCTCGACAGTTTGTATACGGGCCGGATGCAACGGGACGACGGAATGAACGAACTTTATCAACAACTGATGCGCGGCATACCGCACCGGCGACTGCCCGACGAAACGGTCCCTGGCGCGGTCCCTCACACCTTGCGCGGCTGGGTCGATGCACTCCCGATAGCAAACTTCGCAGCCACGTCGAGCCAGCTGCTGGACCATCTTCGCGCGATGAACCAGGTCCGCATTAAACCGCTGCAACGTCTGGAAATGCTGGAAGTTTTGCGCGTCTCGGTTGGGCAATGCATATCCACCGTCGATGCACAAATTCTTGGCTCCACTTTCCCGCTGACGCCGCAGACGGCCGCGCGGGCCACGCTCAGCGAGATGTTCGAGTTCGAGCTATCGTTGGGCTACATCGAAGTCCTTTTCGACCTTTGCGCTCCCAAGGAAGCCGTGCCGATGTTCCGTGGCCGCCATGCCAGCTTGGCGGCGTTTCGAGCGCTTGAGCATGCTGGGCAGTGTTTGCAGAAGTCCTACCAGTGCTATCACGCACCATCGGCTGGCATCTGGCAGTCAATGCACATCGTCTACCGGGTGATCGTCGATCTCAAACTGGAGAGAAAGACCGTGGATGCATCGCGCTTCGGCGACCGTGCGCAACCCGCTCACGTCTACGCGCACGCTTTGCTGCTGTCGCTGGTCAATCCCTATAGTTTCACGCTCCACGAATTGCCCGAAATCACCGCGATCATCCGACTGCTGGCTCCGCTCTGCGAACTGCTCGAAGTTGGTGCCGAGGTGGAACAGACCGGCACCTTGCGACTGGTAGATACCCGCAGCGATGTCGGCCCCGGTTTCGTCGTCGAAGACGCAATGGTCGGCAAGCAGACCATGCTCGGCATCGACACGACTGGCGTTGTCAGTGAGATCGAATGGCGAATCAACGCGGCCAGCAATGATGCACACTCGGTGGAACTGCCGCATCGCGGGGGAAACGCATGGCGTGCCGAAATCCGATTGTTGCGCCACCTGGTCGGTATTCTGTCCGCTGACTACTCGCGTGAATTCGAGCGCGTGGACAGCGAGCAAGAGATGGAAACCGTGATCGGCCTGCACGACTTGCACAACGTGCTGGCCGACAAAGACGATTTCAGCTGCTTTGCGCAGCGCGTATTCGGCAGCGCCGATTCCGCCGAACAACAAGTAATGACCTCATTGGTGACCACCAGCAGCGAACAAACGCGAGTGTGCCAACGGCGTGCCCATGTTCTCAACCAAAGTTTGCGTGGCTACCGACTGCGCTGGACCAGCGGCCCGCATGGCGAGACCGTTGGAGCCAAAGTCGGCGAGGTGATTGGATTGCGATCCGATCGCGACAGCGCATCGAACTGGATCGTCGGGTCAATCCGTTGGCTGCGCATCAATGAAGACGGGGACGTCGATGCCGGCGTCGAAGTTTTGGCACGCCGCGCGCTTCCGGTCGCGGTGGGGCTGGACGACGATACGACGCCGAGTTGCGCGCCATGCCGCGGCCTGTTGTTGGCGCCGTTACGCAGTGTGGATGCAGGCATTTATTCCACTTTGCTGGTGCCATCGATAGTGTCACCCAAACTGGTCGACCGCAGCCTGATCTCGCTCAACGTGGCGTTGCCGCTCGATGGCAATCGATGGTGGATGGACGCCGGTGTGCGTCGACTTGGTGCAACCGGCCTGCTTGATCGGTCCGGCAGTTACATACATTTCCGACTGCCATCGATGCGCCGTGCCGAAGCCGCACACGATGCCATGCTCAGGAAGCCGGCGGTTAGGGCGGACTGAACCGATCACTCGATCACGGGCGCAAAAGCATGGCGGACACGTCGGTGCAACTCCAAGCTTGCTAAAATCGCTCCAACTTGTTGATTTCCTGTGACTGGGTGATGCCCGAAAGGTCCTTGGGTCGACGCGCGCGGCTTGACCAGGCGGCCAGCCTGCACTGCGCCACGCACATCAATCTGGGAACCTTTCTGACATCATGCCGCCTG
>JAYUYW010000157.1:0-2162 GCA_043752325.1 Rhodanobacteraceae bacterium
GCTGCCGCGACCTGATTCAGGCATCTGATCGCCGCGCTCGCCGGCGTAGTCGGGACCGCACAACAAATGCATGTGCCGATCTTCGCGCTGGCCTGAGCCACGGCCTACGCAGATCACCAGCGATTCGGCGCGCTGGGACATTCGTTCCAGTTGCACGCGAACCTCGTCGGCGTCGGGAAAATCGGCCAGCCGTTCGCAGCGTGTATAAAGTTCGTTGACCGTTTGCGGGCCGCGCAGCATCAACATAGCCAGCAGCGCGCGCTGGCGCGGCGTCACTTCGTAATGGCGATCAAACTTGTGTTCGTAGCGCGTCGAACGCGCACCCATCGACGCGCCAACCAGACCACGACCTTCCAACTGCCGCAGTGAATGACCCACCGCACCGGGATCAAGTTCCATTATCGGGTCGCGACTGGATTTCTGGTTGCAGGCCACCACGACGGCGTTGAGCGTCATCGGGTAGGCGTCCGGCGTCGTCGCCTGTTTTTCGATCAGGCAACCGATGATCCGTGCCTCACCCGGATCGAGCGGGACCAATGTCGGCGCGATCTCGTTTTCGTCATTGCTGTTCGAATTCATCGGTCGAAAATATCCGTGATGTAATTCGACAGCCTACCAGCACGCTCAGTTTGCGCTGACGGTCTTGTAGCGAAACGCGCAAAGATCGCGAACGATGCAGCTCGGGCAATCAGGCTTGCGAGCCTTGCACACGTAGCGTCCGTGCAGGATCAGCCAGTGATGAGCGTGCTGCTTGAATTGAGCTGGCACGGCTTTTTCGAGCTTGTCCTCGACAATACGCACGTCTTTCCCGCGTGCCAGTCCGGTGCGATTGCCGACCCGGAAGATGTGGGTATCAACCGCTATCGTGGGTTGCCCGAACGCGGAGTTCAGCACCACGTTCGCGGTCTTGCGACCGACGCCGGGCAAGGCTTGCAGTTCCTCACGTGTCTTCGGAACGATGCTGTCGTGCTGCCCGACAAGCAGGCGGCAGGTCGCGATCACGTTCTTCGCTTTCGCGTTGAAAAGTCCAATCGTGTTGATGTGTTGCTTCAGTGAGTCTTCACCGAGTTCAAGCATCGCCAGCGGCGTGCCGGCAATCGCAAACAGGTGCCGGGTTGCCTTGTTGACGCTGACATCTGTTGCCTGCGCGGACAGAATCACTGCGATCAATAGTTCAAACGGATCGCGAAAGTTGAGTTCGCTGCGCGGTGAAGGTTCCAGTTCCTGAAATCGCGAGAAGAACTCGATGACATCG
Source organism: Rhodanobacteraceae bacterium (assembly GCA_043752325.1). Lineage (GTDB taxonomy): Bacteria > Pseudomonadota > Gammaproteobacteria > Xanthomonadales > Rhodanobacteraceae > Dokdonella. The sequence continues at coordinate 1,256 of JAYUYW010000157.1, forward strand.
GCGCGCTTCATCCGCGACTGTCACGCCGTGCTCGTCCGCGCGCTACGGCGTCGAGTACCGCGCTTCGCGACAGGCGAGTGGACTCGGTGGCGACGGCGATCGTTGGCAAGGGCGCGTCGACTGATTGGTCGACTTCGCTGGCAAGGCGTAGCTCACGCGCCACGTAGCGTTGCCGCGCGAGTTCGGCTCGCGCCATCACCCCGTCGCAATTGAGTGGTTCTGAAGCAATCGGCACGATGGCGATGCAATCGACCGGGCAGGGTGGTATGCATAACTCGCAGCCGGTGCATTCGCTGGCGATGACGGTGTGCATCCGTTTGCCCGTGCCGACGATGGCATCGACCGGGCAGGCGGCAATGCACTTGGTGCACCCGATGCAGATATCTTCGTCGATGACGACAACAGTCGGCGGCGCCTCGGCACCGTATTCGGGATTGACCGACTTGGCTGCGACACCCAGCAGCTGCGCCAATGCGACGACGCCACCATCACCGCCGGGCGGACATTGATCGATATCGGCGCGACCGTCAGTAATCGCTTCCGCATACGGCCGACACGCCGGGTAGCCGCAGCGCGTGCATTGCGTCTGCGGCAATAACGCGTCGATGCGATCAACAAGCTTGGCGTCGGCCACCGTAAATGCGCGTCCGGATTCAGCGAACCGTGGCGCCTGCTATCGCGCCGTTATCGACATCGAGCAGAAACAAATCACCGCCGCCGTTGCCGGCAGAAAGGATCATTCCTTCCGACATGCCAAAGCGCATCTTGCGCGGCGCGAGATTGGCGATGAACACCACCTTGCGACCGACCAGCGACGCAGGGTCGGGATACGCCGCACGAATGCCGGAGAAAATCTGGCGCTCGCCTAGTTCGCCGGCATCGAGTCGAAAGCGCAGCAGCTTGTCCG
>JAYUYW010000158.1:0-5754 GCA_043752325.1 Rhodanobacteraceae bacterium
AACCCATCGGGTCTGGCGTCAGATAACTCGTTCCGCATCGGCGCTTCGACCTTCCACAACTTGCAAGCTGGCTACAATCTGGAAGCCATCAACACGCGCCTGGAAGCCGGTGTAGACAACGTGTTGGACAAGGATCCTCCGTTGCTTTACCAGTTCGGCTTCAACGGCAACACCGATGAGCGCACGTACCCGACCACCGGTCGCTACTACTGGGCCCGCATCGCCGTGAAGTTCTAAGGAACTCTGATTGTTGTTAGTTCAAGGCCGGGTGGTTCGCCACCCGGCCTTTTTCGTGCCTGTCGTTTGAGGGACCTGAGAGGGCGGGCGGCTGAGGCAAATCAATTGGCGCGCAATGACCCATCAGTCTCGTCATTCCCGCGAAGGCGGCAGTCCATTCTGATTCGGCAGTCCACTGAATCGAGGTCGGCGTCAAAATGGATTGCCGCCTTCCCGGGGATGATGAGGAACCGACCGTGGTCTGCTGAGCGCGTTCATGCGAACGTTTCTGGACAGCTAGTGTGCCTTCGCGAAAATACCGAGGGTGACGGGATTTCGGAATCGGGTAGTTGAGTCGCCCGCCCCGCTATGTCTACGGGAGCGATGCCGGCCTTAGCCTGCGACGTACGACGAAATAACAGTCGTTGGCAGCAAGTTACCTGAACTAAAATTCGCGAATTCGACGCGGCCGAAACCACGACGTGGCCAGCCATTTTTCACCGCGCTGGACTGGCATCCCTGCATGAAGCGTGGTTGGGTCGGGAGTGCCATCGGCATCGACGTTGTCAAACAGCACGACGACGCCTCGCTTGGGCGTGATTCGGACGCACAACTCGGGGAAGTCGGTCTCGCCACCGGCTTCGACATCGTTGAGGTAGCAGAAGGCCGTAGTCAGGCGCTGTCCGGCGTGATCTGGTTCGTCCGACGGGCCAACGTGCAGGAAATCGCGATGCGGTCGATATTCCTCACCGATTCCATATCGCAGCACCGCCAGCAGTTCGCTGTTGAGCAGTGGCAATCCTGCAAGGCGCGCCACCCTGCGCTGCAAGTGACGCAACCACAGGTCACCGTCGTGCCCCGGGAATGCCATTGACTGCGACGTCCGAGTGGGGTGACGCAGTGGCTGTCCCGACCTGGGATCGTGGACGAAGGAGGGTTGGAGCGAAGGTTCTGCCATCGCCACGACATACTCGCAATCCAGTTCGGAGAATACGTCGTGATGTGTTGATAGACGGGGTCGCTCGCGGTGCACAACGGCGACGTATTCGGGGATATCGAAACATGAATAATCGGGGGCTGACGGCAGCTTGTCGGGCACATCGATTTGGGCGAGCGGCACTGTTCCTAAAGTTCGGCTGGCCGACCGCCGGATTCCGAGGGAGGCCGCCAGCGCATGCAGTCTTTGGCGTTCCATAGCATCGTCGGAAAGACATGCCAACAGGGCGACAGCGACCGGGTCGCCGCGTGAATACGCCAGAGAGAACCATTGGCGCGCGGAGTCCGTCGCGCCGGTAGCCTCAGCGGCCAGACCGAGGCAGCGCAGCGCAGGCGCGAAACCCACACCCGCGGCACTCATCAGCAAATTGATATTTTGGGCGGAATCGAACTCGACGTCGGCCTCGCCCATTGCAACCAGAACGAGCCCGCACATCGCTTCCGGATCGCCCTCGTCAGCTAACCTGCGCATCGTATCGATTTGCACAACGTTCCCGTCATATGTCAAACGGCTGAGGATAGGCTGATTGCAATTAGGCTGCACGCGCATGCCTCAACACACCGACTGTGAAGCAGGATTCTTGCTTGTGCCAGCCGCCAGTGCCGTTATCCTTGTTGGTTCCTGATCCACGGTGTTATTCATGCTCCAAGAAATTTTCCAGGTACTCCAGTCGGGCGACGCTTCGGGTGCGGAAGCGATGACGCGGTCGCTGCTGGCGTCGAATCCGGATGCGGAAGAGCCACTACTGCTGCTCGCGTTCTGCCTGGATGCGCAAAATCGCTCCGCGGATACCTTGGCGGTATTCGAGCGACTGACCCAGGTCTATCCCAACACCTCGACGCACTGGAGCAATCTTGGTGCGGCGCGCCGCGATCTTGGCCAAAAACCCGGAGCACGCGAAGCCTTCGAGCGGGCATATGCGCTCGACCCCGCCGAACCCAACGCCTTACTCAACCTTGGTCACCTGGCGCTGGAGGATGGCGCGTTCTCCGAGGCACGCGACAAGCTGTCGCGCTCACTGCAGTCCGATCCCAACGATCCCACCATCCGCGTACAGGCCGCGAATGCTTCTTATGAGTGCGGGGAATTCGAAGAAGCCGAACAGTTGATTACTGGCTCGCAACAGTGGGCCGCGCAAGATCCGCTGAATCTCTGTGAAGCCGGTTGGTTGTTGACTCGCCTCGGGCGATCCGAACTGGCGGAGCAAACACTGCACGCCGCCGCTGCGCTGGATCCAAACCATCCCCGCATCCAGATGCGACTCGCCGCGTTCGATGAGCGCACCAATCGAGTTGACGAAGCCAGCGCCATCCTGGCGAGCATGAGCGACGCCGCAATCAGACGCGAAGGGCTTGTGACCGATCTGGCAATCATTCGCGCCAGTATTGCCGCGCGTGGCGACAATTTGCAGGAAGCGATCAACCTGCATGAGCCGCTGCTTGCCGACCCGGCCATTATTCGCCGGGATCCGCAGCTATTGACCCAGATGGCAAAGTTGCACGACCGAAACGGTGATCCGGCAGCTGCGATACGCAGCATTGCGGAAGGTCGCAAGGTGCAGATGGAGCAGCTTCGTGATCGGGCGCCGAGCCTCTTCGAAGCCGATGCCGACCCCATAAAGATCGTTCGTCACCGCGTCACGCCTGAGCAACGAGCAGCTTGGAAAACCATCGACGCACCTTCTGCCAATGACTCGCCTGTGTTCGTGGTCGGATTTCCGCGCTCGGGCACCACGATGCTGGAAACCATGCTCGATGCCCATCCGGGCCTTGCGGGCATGGATGAGCGCGCTTTCATCGATAGCGCCATCGAAGACATGAAGCAGCGCGGTCTTGAATACCCCGAACAACTGGGTAGCATCGATTCCGAGTTTGCCAACACCCTCCGCGAAAACTACTGGAAACGCGCTGCGGATCGCGTCGAACGCGCTCCCGGCGTGCGCCTGGTCGACAAGAATCCGTTGAACATCATGCGCCTGCCAATGATTGCGCGGCTGTTCCCGAATGCGAAAATCATCCTCGCGCTGCGCCATCCCTGCGATGTGATGCTCAGCAATTACATGCAGACGTTCCGTTCGCCGGCGTACATCAAGCTGTGCGAGACGATCGAGTCGACGGCAGTCGGATACGCTCGCACGTTCGCGTTCTGGATCGATCAGGCCGCCGTATTGAAGTCAGACATTCTGGAGTTGCGCCACGAGGACACGGTTGATGATATCGACGCCCAGTCGCGACGCATCGCTGATTTCCTCGGCATCGACTGGGACCAGCGCATGGTCGATTTCCACGATCATGCCCGTGAGCGAGGATTCATCGCGACGCCGAGCTATCACCAGGTGGTCGAGCCGCTTAATCGCAAGGGTGTGGGTCGCTGGGAACGCTATCGCGAATATCTGGAGCCTGCGATTCCGCACCTGCAGCCCTATCTCGACCGATGGAACTACGACGCCTGAACTGTCCCCGGGGATGGCGCATCCGTCGAATCCGAGTCACCGGGAATCGACGTGTTGGTTTCCCGACTGAAGTCACCAATCGCGGCAACGAGTTCGGCGATGGCAAGTTGTTCGACCTCGGTCATGTGCGGATTCCAAGAGTCCAGCAGCAGCACGACGCGCGTCTTGTCGGTGTGGTTCCAGGCCTCGTGCAGGAAGGTATCGTCGAAGCTGAAACAGCGGCCCTCCTGCCATGTGCGGGCTTCACCGGCGACGCAGAGTGCGCCATTGCCGGGAACAATCAGCGGCAAGTGCGTGACGGTGCGCGTGTTGGTGACTCCACGATGCGGAAGGATGTATGCGCCCGGGCTCAGCACGGAGTAAAGGCACTCAGGTGCGTGGTCACGAATGCGAACGATCGGAACCGCGTCCAGCGCAGCGGCTGTCGTTGGACAACGCGTGCAATGCGCGTCGTAGCGGACGCCGTGACGATGAAAAAAGTAGGCGTCCCACGTTGGCTCCGCGTCGCTGGCTCCGGTGCTTCCCATGAATGGAAATCCCTGCACGTTCACGGGACTCTCAAGGAAAGGCACGAGTTGGTCGTACTCGCCAATGACGCATAGCAGCTCGTCACGGATCATGCGCCAATGACTTTCCAGTTCGTCGTACCAAGGGAAAAGATCGCGGTCGAACCAGGGCGTGGACGGTAGGCCCGGGAAGTAGAGGAACGTCGGCTTCTGGCGCGCGTCGGCGTAGGTGGTCGGCAGCTGCTCCAAGTACATCGCCAGTGCCTTCTCGACCCGTCGCAATGCGTCTTGACCATACTGCTCGCGCAATGGTGCGATGCTGCGATCAAGCAACGCGGGACGCTCACGCTCGATGACGGCGATCGCGTGCTCAACCATTCCCACGAGCGCTGGCGGCGTGGTCTCCCTGTTACGCCACATGCCGTTTCCCTGTGCATTGGAGACCGCAGAAAAATAGTTGACCAGCGCCTCGTGGAAATGACCTCGTGACTCCTGGATGGCACCCAGGTGCAAGCGCGACCGTCGTTGGGTGGGATCGATCTCGATCGCTCTACCCAGTGTTGCCGTCGCTTGATCCAGCTTCCGCGCGCGTCGATAAGCAATACCGAGATCTTGCAGGATCTTTGGCTCATCGGGTTGAAGCATCGTTGCGCGTTCCAGGAATTTGATCGATTGATCAATTTGATTGGCCATCAAGGCATGGCGGCCAAGGAACCCCAGAGGTTCGATCGCATCCGGTTCGCGCTCCAGCCACTTCGCATACAGCTGCCGCGCGAGTGCTGTCTCCCCTCGTTCCGCGTGTAAGCGCGCCGCGCGCGCGAGTTCAGCAGTTTCCACGGCGAGGTGTCCTGGCGACAGGCGTGGTCTGGTTGCGGCGCGACTCAGGCATCGAAGTTGTATCCGAACATCTCGATGTCCTGTCGGTATTTCCCGGCGACCAGGTCACGTAATGGTTGGTTGTAGTAGTCAGCATACGGTCGATGGCGCGAGCCGTTGACCTGTTCCAGTGGCCGCGGCTGCAACTGCAGGCGCTCGCAGATGCTCTTGTAGTCGCGCTCCATGGTCTCGACGTGACCCACGAAATCCATCGTCAGACGACCGTCCACATCGGTAAGCAGGGCGCTCTGCGGCTGGTACAGCATCTGCTGCAAGGGCGGCGGGCTGTGAATCATCTGGGCCATGAAGCCATGCGGATTTTCCTCGAACTGCCCGGTCGTGCGGCTGATGAAGGCGCAGAAGGATACGAAGCGGTCCCAGGGATTTCGCACGAAAGCGAATTTGAAGTAGCGCTCGAAGACATCGTCGCCCAATACCGGTTTTACCTGCGCGACACTGATGTGGCCGTGGCCAATCGCCTTGAGCTCGGGATGAGAAAAAGAGTGCTGCTCGAACAGCCTTGCCTGCTCTTCGTCGCCTGCGCCCAGATGCGGCCGAAGTGCCTGTCGGATGGAGTGAGTCCCCGTCTTGGGAACGGCAAAAAAAATGAACTGGTGCTGGTGCGAAATGATCACGCGTGAGGTTCTCTTCATGACGGTCAGGACCGCAAACGATTATCGCACGTGCATTTGCAGCGTCCGGGCTAG
>JAYUYW010000159.1:0-2141 GCA_043752325.1 Rhodanobacteraceae bacterium
CCTGCCTCGCCGGTCCGGGGCCGGCCCTGGCGCAGCAGAAAAAGATCAGCTTCCTGACCTGGAATATTTCGGACCAGGAGGAATTGTTCAAGGAATGGATCGCCGAATTCAAGAAGATTCGCCCCGACGTCGATGTCGAATGGCTGGACAAGAAAGGCCCCGAATTCCCGACCTATTACCAGACCCAGGTGATTGCCGGCACTCCGCCGGACATCATCAACACCCAGGGCGGACTGTGGCTCGAATACGCCGCCGCCGGCGGCATGGCCGACCTCACGCCCCTGATGGCCAGGGATCCGGAGGTGCGCCGCCGCTTCAATGCCGACTACCTGGCCAACTGGACCTATGACAGCAAGAACTACATGCTGCCGTTCTACATCAGCAAGTCGCTGCTGTTCTACAACAAGACCATGTTCAAGGAAGCCGGGCTGGCCGGGCCGCCGCAGAGTTTCGAGCAGATGATGGAGTACGCCACCAAAATGTCCAAGGGCGACAAGACCGGCATGCTGACGCTGAACTTCGACTGGCTGTACTGGCCGTTGTTTCAGATGAACGGGGTGGAGCTGCTCAGCCCCGACCTGAAAAAGGCCGCGTTCAACACGCCCAAGGCCGTGCAGGTGCTGGACGCGCTGACCAAGGCCACCGGCAACGGCGGCATCAACAAGGTCTCCTGGACCGGCCGCTGGGTCGAGCCCAATGGCGCGTTCGCCGCCGGCAATGTGGGCATGCTGCATGCACATTCGCCGGCCTTCTTTTTCATTCGCGGCCAGGCGCCCTGGCTCAATGCCGAGACCTTCGGCGCGGCGCATGTTCCGGGCGGCTGGGCGACACCCAACTCGCACGGGCTGGGGATTTCCAAAGGTTCCAAACATCCCGACATCGCCTGGGAATTCCTCAAAATGGTGACCAGCGAAAAATGGACCGTGCGCCTGAGCGAACGGCGCAAGGTGCTGACCGGCAACATCGCCTCCGACAAGAGCACGCTGGACAAGATGCGCAAGGACGATCCGCTGGCGGCCGCGGTCCTGCAGACCCAGCTGGAACAAACCGACAAGCTCACCGGCAATTGGCGCCTGGCCGGCGACTCGCGCGTGAAGGAGGCGTTCTACCCTGAAATCCAGAACGCGGTGCTGGGGCGCAAAACCGCCGCCGAGGCCTTGAAGGACGCCGAGGCCAAGGTCAACCGGGCGCTGGCGCGCTGAGCGATTTGGCCGCCAGTTTGTCCAACGCATCGCCGTCCGCCATCACCGGGTTGCCGCCACCGGTGCGGCGCACCGGCATGGGTGCCAAACGGCGGCGCGAGTTGACGCTGGTCTGGGTCTTCCTGTTGCCTTCGCTTTTAATTTTTCTTCTGTACCGAATCCTGCCGCTGCTGTGGAATGTCGCCCTGTCGTTCCAGCAGTTTTCGCTCTTCGGCGCTTCAAAGTGGATCGGCATCGGGCACTACCGGGAGATGGTCCAGGACGAGGTGTTCTGGACCTCGCTGTGGAACACGCTGATCTACATCGCCAGCGCGCCGGTGGGCATCGCGCTGGCACTGGCGATCTCGCTGATGGTCAACATCGATATCCGCGGGCGCAACCTGTACCGCACCATCGTCTTTCTGTCGTACCCGCTGATGACCGTTGCGGTCGGCATCATTTGGCGCTGGATGTACGACGAGAAAGTCGGCCTCTTCAACTTCGTGCTGCGCTCGCTCGGCATCATCGAGCGGCCGCTGCCGTTCCTGCAGTCGTTCGAGTGGGCCTTGCCATCCATCCTGCTGGCCAACGTCTGGCAGATTCTCGGCTTCTACATGATCATCCTGCTGGCCGGCCTGCAGACCATTCCGCAAAACCTGTATGAGGCGGCCGCCATCGACGGTGCCAGCGCACGCCAGCAATTCATGCGCATCACGCTTCCGTTGTTGCGGCCGTCCATCTTCCTGGCCTTCGTGATCGGGATCATGACCTCGTTCACCAGTTTCGACCTGGTTTACGTGATGACCCAGGGCGGTCCCAGCCACAGCTCGGAGCTGCTGGTCACCTACATCTACAAAGCCGCGTTCGAGCTGTCGCGGATTGACTACGCTGCCGCGCTCACAGTGGTGCAGTTCGCGCTGCTGGTGGTGCTGACATGGCTCGGCAACCGGCTCTCCGGCG
>JAYUYW010000160.1:0-2141 GCA_043752325.1 Rhodanobacteraceae bacterium
GGCGAGCGGATTGGTCGGTGGTACCTGCGCTGCATAACGCGTCCACTCGACTTGCCGAAAGCTGTCGCCATCGGGCGGTACGCCTTGCTCGCGCAGCCAATCGCGCGCCTGTTCGCGCGTGGCGAGTTGGTCGACCAGTTTCTGGTTGAGTGCAAGGGTAGCAAGGTCGCCTTGCACGGCGACGACTCGGTCGGCGTAGTTGGCGATGTCGTCACTGATCTTTGCCGGATCGAGCTTGCGTTGCGCCGCGACCTCGGCGAGATATTCCTGCCACAGCGCGCCCATCCACTCCATATCGGCTTCCTTCGACGCCTCCGACGCTTCGGTCCGCACGTACGGTTCCGCCGCCGACTTGAAGGTGCCGACCTTGATCAGATGAACATCAACGCCGAGTTTGTCGAGGAGCTCCTTGTAGTAATTTCGGAAGCTCGAGTAGCCGACCAGCTCCACCGATCCTTCCGGGTCGAGCAGGATGCGATCGGAATGCACGGCGAGTGCGTATTGATTCTGGTCGAGGTTGTTGGCGATGGTGGTGACCGGTTTGCCGCTCGAGCGGAAACGATCCAGTGCCTGGCCGATCTCGCGCACCGTCGACGGGCCGGCCTGTCCCATGTCATCGGGAATCAACACGATGCGGCCGATGTTGGCATCAGTCGCTGCGGCATCTATGGTGCGCAGGACGTCGCGCAACTGGATTTCTTCGGTGGCATTGCCGGTGACGCGCCCGATAGCGCGCTGGCTGGCGTCGATGCTGTATTGCTCGACGATATTGCCTTGCAGGTTGAGCACCAGCGCGGTGCCGTTTTTCAACACCGGCGTGCGCGCCATGAGCCCCGCGACGATCGCAACAACGATCGCCACAAAAATCAGGTTCAGCATCAACCTGCGGGTGAAGTTCAGGGTGTTCCAGATGGCACCGAAGAATCGGCGAATCAGGCCAGGTTTGCGGTCGGACATGGGAATTCCTTGCAGCGTTATCGCAAGACTAGCCGAATGCTGGCATCGGCCGGATGTGGCGAAAGTGTGTTGTGACAAAGATGAATCAGGGCCGCGACGCCTGCATCTCGATAGTGGTCGCCATTCGGCTGCTCATGCGCCAGAAGCGGGTGGTCAGCAACACGGCGGCAGCGCTTAGGCCGGCAATCAGCCCGATCCACATGCCGCGCGCGCCCATGCCGTGGTGGAAGGTCAGCCACCAGCCGACTGGCATGCCGAAGACCCAGTAGGCGATCAGGGTGATGACCATAGGCACGCGAGTGTCCTTGAGCCCACGCAGCGCACCGTTCGCGACCACCTGGATGCCATCGGACAACTGGAAGATCGCCGCCAGAAGCAACAACTGCGCGGCCAGCGACACCACGGCTACATCCGAGGTGTAGAGCGAGGCAATCGGGTGCGGCAGGATTGCCATCACGCCTGCCGAAAGGATTTGCGTGCCGAGGGTGAGGGCAAATCCCGCCATCGCCGCATGGCGAACCCCGACAACGTCGTTGCGACCGACCGCATTGCCAACTCGCACGGTCGTTGCCAGGGCGAGACCCAGCGGCACCATGAACGCGATCGAGGCGACGTTGAGCGCAACCTGGTGACTCGCCACGATATCGGTACCAAGCCGGCCAATGATCAGTGCGACGGCCACGAACAGGCCGCCTTCCATCAGCAAGGTGATACCCATAGGCAGGCCGATCTTCAGCAATTCGGCCAGCGTGCGCGGGTCGGGCTTTGCCCAACTCTGCAAAAGGTGCAAGTCACGGAAGCGGCGGTTGCGAATCACATAGGTCGCAAACGCCGCCACCTGGATCCACAGCACGACGGCGGTCGCGATGGCCGCGCCCTGCGCGCCCATCGATTCCACCCCAAAGCGGCCGTACATCAACACATAGCCGAGCGGCGCAAGCAGGACTGGCCCGAGCAGGGCGAAATACATGGTCGGCCGGCCAAGGCCCAGCCCTTCGCTCAATCCGCGCAGCGCGGCAAACAGCGCCAGCGCGGGCGCGCCGAACGCGATCACGCGCAGAAATTGGCCGACATCGTCCGTCAGCTTCGAGTCAACACCGATGAAACGCGGCAGCATCGGCCCCGCGAAAAAGATCGCCGACCCGATCACCAGCCCCAACGCCAGCGCCAGCCAGATCGCCTGC
>JAYUYW010000161.1:0-2140 GCA_043752325.1 Rhodanobacteraceae bacterium
CGCCGCTATCGAGGCCACCCCGGCGAGCAATGGCCTTTGCTGTTCTGGAGTGTGGTCAATTCGAAACTGACCGACTTGCAGCGCCGACGCAGTGTTCGAGCGCGATGGCTGGGATGGCTGGGCGTTGGCGACGAGGGTGAGTCGGAAGACGCCATCCAGCAGATTGTCGACCTTGGCGAGCCGGGCCCACTGGTCCGGCTTGCCGATGCAGAAGCCACCGCAACGTTGCTGCGCGCTCTGCGCGATCTACCCTTGCGACAGCGCCAGGCATTTTTGTTTCGGGTCTGGGAAGGGCTTGATGTATCGGAAACGGCGCGTGCCATGGCGATCAGCGATGGCAGCGTCAAAACCCACCTGTTTCGCGCCATGACGAATCTGCGTGCGCGATTGGAGAAACACTTTTGACCACGCCGGACGCGACACGGAACGACCCGAATTGGACGCCGCGCACTCGCGAGCTGCTCGACCGTCACGCCGAGCAACTGGATCCCGTTCAATTGCGGCGCCTGCTGCAAGCTCGTCAGCGCGCGTTGACATCGGTGCGGCGTCCACGGTTAAGGCTCTGGGCATTCGGTCTGGGCGCCGCGACGGCGGCAAGTCTGTTGCTGTTTGTGTCGATAAATCCGAAACCTGATTCGTTAACTGCGACACCGAGCGGGATTACCGCGCCGACGCCAATGACGATCGCCCCGATTGAAAAGGCATTGACGCTGCCCGATGCCGATCTGGCGTTGATAGCCAGCGCTGACGAATATGCATTGCTGCAGGATCTTGAGTTCTATGCGTGGCTGGAGGACGCCGACCATGAAGGATAGAAAATCCTTCGTGATCTGGTTGCTGTTGATGTCTCTGGCCACAGCCGCGCCGATGGCCTGCGCGGCGGAAGTCGCCTTGCCATGGTCCGCGTTGAATGCGGAACAGCGTGAATTGCTCAAAGGCTTCGAGACGGACTGGGCCAAGATGCCGGCGGAGCAACGGGCGCGATTGGTCGCGAATGCCGAACGCGTGGGTCGCTTACCGCCCGAACAGCGCGAAAGGCTGAAGGCGCGAATGCGGGATTGGCAATCGCTGCCACCCGAGCAGCGCGCGCGACTGCGGGAGCGTCGTGAAGCGTTCCAGCAATTGCCAGCGGACCAGCAAGCGCGACTCAAGCAGAGGTTCGAGCGATTCCAGGCGTTGCCACCCGGTCAACGCACGCGCCTGCGTGATGAGTTTGAAAAAATGAATCCCGACGAGCGTAAAAGCTTCTTGCGCGGGGTGCAGACGGGAGCAGACATGAGCAGGGCGCGCCGCGCCCTTGCCAATCTTCCGCCAGAACAGCGGCCAGCAATGCGCGACATGGTGCAGCAACTCGATCCAGAAGATCGTCAGCGCTTGCGCCAGCTTGCCAGGCAAATGACGCCCTCCCAACGCAAAGCACTGCGCGATGAACTGTTGGCGCTGGATCCGGGCAAACGTGGCGCCTGGCTGCAGAAGCGGGTGGCCTCTGGAAAGTGACCGGCGGGGTCAACGGCGACGAAAAATGGAGTGGCGCGCGTCAATCAAGGAAACCGTGGACCCAAATGCCAATGGTGTAACCGAAAGTCGACTCTGACCCTGAGGTTTCCGTTGTTGGATCGAGGCGAGATTGTGGTTGTCCTTGTTGCTCTCAGGTTCGTGGCTTCCACTGACTTGGATGCCTGCTGGCATGCATCACCGCGACGACGATGACCGCTGCTTCCTCGATACGGTAGTAAATAGCGGCGAATCAGGGCGCGATGCGCCATACGGCCAACCCCGGGGTACATGGCAGGCTGCTCTCCCACCAAGTTGCCACAGGTATCTTTGGGGATGAGAAATACCGGGTTAAAACCCGGGTCCGAAACCCGTGTCCGAGTGCACCTTCCCGCGGATCGGTGCCGTCAGCCTTCCTTGTGTAATCACGCGGTTCGGCGACCATCGCAGCGCGGAATGGATTCAGTTAGATGTAGCAATAGCAACGCAGCAAGTGCGTGGAGCCTTGGACCGGGCACGCCTTGTAGCGGCCTTCCAAAAAGGTACCGGTGCTGTGATCGCAATCGTTGACATGGCGGACATAGCGACGATCCAGTGATTGCATGACCTGCGCGATCTGGCCTGCGCCAGTCGGTGTCGCCAACAG
>JAYUYW010000162.1:0-13760 GCA_043752325.1 Rhodanobacteraceae bacterium
GCACTGGCCGGGTTCGGCTGAAGGCACATCCTGTGCCGCAGCCGAAGACGCGCAATCCATTGCGCGTCCCGCATGCGGCTAATCCGTCCAGCGCTTGCCGACAGGAACGGGCGGGTGAATCAAAAGAAACAGCAACCGCCGCATAGCGGCGGACAACGCAGCGACGCTGCGTGCTTTTGAACTTCATCCCGATTCGGGGAGGCGAGCTGGCGGAGGGAATGCCCGTAGGGTGGCCGAATGGATTCGGCCAGTTAGCTGCAGGTGCTCCGGATGCGCCTTCAGCGAACCCCGAAGCCAGCTCGCGCAGTCGTGCGGCTTCATCGCACGACCGACCCGCCAAGGGCGCATCTTTGGCCCACGTTTCTCTGCGAGGAGAAAGGTGGGGCGGCGGGCGGCAGCCCGGCGAAACGCTGTACCAGTCTGGTCACAGCCGACAAGCACAAAGAAGTGGCTCGCTCACCGGCAGGCGAGACAAACGCTTGACCAGCTTGGCGTCAGCCGCCTAGTGAAGAAATCAGAAGCCAGATCAAAATGGCTGACTCGAGAAATCCTTCGCTCGCCCTTCGGGCCATCCGCCTTGCGGATGTTCGTTTCGGCATCCTGCCTCCGCTGTCCCGCTTTCGCGGGGAAGAAGAGTGAAGAGGGTCCCGGGAGGACCAAACCCTGAATCCAGAACCGTGCTCCCCACGGGAGAAGAAGACCCGCACGCAGTGCCAATGGCCAGCGCAGCGACCCGGAGTCAGCGCGTCAATTGCCGCCGCGGCTTGAGCGGCAAGCGTCCTCGCCAGTACTGGATCAGGACAAAACCGAATGCCATCCCGCCCAGATGCGCAAAATGGGCGACGCCGGCTTGGCTGCCGGTGACGCCGAGGAACAGTTCGAGCGCCCCATACAGGGTGACGAACAACCAGGCTGGCATCGGGATCGGCGGGAACAGCGGCATGATTTTCACGTGCGGCCAGAACATGCCGAAGGCGAGCAACAGGCCGAACACGCCACCCGATGCACCCAGCGTTGGATAGAAGCCGCCCGTGAACCAAGCCACGGTGGCGAGTTGCGCGGCTGCGGCGCCGACCACGCAAACCAGGTAATAAATGAGGTAGTGCTTGGCGCCCATCAACTCCTCGATCTGACCGCCGAACATCCACAGCGCGAACATGTTGAAGGCGAGATGGGTGAGGCCGCCGTGCAGGAACCCGTAAGTCAACAATTGCCACACCTGGAAGCCGACTTCGATCCCGCCGCCGCTGCCGTCGCCCGCCATGCGCGGTTCGCCGAGCGGCCACAGCGCAAGGTTGATAATCATCCAGTCGCCCGCCAGTTGCTGCAGGCCGAACAAAACGATGTTGGCGATCAGCAGATTGCGGGTGACGACCGGTATCGATTGGAACATCACAGACTCTTTGCGGCGCGGCGGAGTTGCAGGATATGGGACCGGTGCCACAAATTACGAGCCCGGCCCCCACAGCAGCGCATCGAGATTGCTCTCCGCGCCATGCACGGCAAGATCGACGCGACCATCGCTCACCACCACGCCTTCCTCCTGCAGGCGCTGTACCTGTTTGATGAATTCCGCGCTGCCCGCCTCGAACGCAATGCGTCCATCTGCGCGCATCACCCGATGCCACGGGAGATCGATGTGATCCGGCGTCTGCCGCAACACGCTGCCTACCATGCGTGCGCGCCCAGGCAATCCTGCGCGCGTCGCGATTACGCCATAGCTGGCAACGCTGCCTGCGGGAATCTGTGCGATGCAGCGACGAATGGCGGCAATGGCTGACTGTTTGGGCATCGCTGTTAGCATATCGGTCCAGCCTGCCCCGGAGACTGCTGTGCATAGTTTTGAACAGGTTCGCTCGCATGTTGGCGACAGTCATAGCTTGACCACAAATGATCCGTACCTCGTCAGCTTCGACCTCACCCTGTCGGACAATCGCCATCAAGGCATTTATCTCACCGAGCTGGAAGACGAGGATGGCGTCAAGCATTTGCGCGTGTCGACGCCGATCGGTCCTTTCACCGGGCTTGATGCTGGCCGCTGCCTGCGCTTCAACTGGGCGCAGCGCACCGGCTTCCTCGCGCTGAGCGATCTAGACGGTTCACCCTACCTGCACCTCTGCGAAAATCTGCCCTATTCGGTGCTGAACGAATCCGAGCTTGACCGCGTCATCTCCGAGCTGGCGACGTTGGGTGATGGCATGGAAAAGATGATCGGTAGCGGCGACGACTCATTCTGACTGCCGGTCATCGAATGATGCGCAGAGTGAGCGAATTCGCCAATGATTACCGTCAGTTGACGCGGCCCTCCCGGAAACTGTGACACGCTTCGCGCACGTCGACTACGACGACTGCGAACATCCGTGCAAACCGGAGAAAACTCATGGCAACTGCTTCCCAGCCGGCCTCTACGCTGAGCCGACGTGAGCTGCTCACTGGCGCAGGCCTTGCGTCCACCCCCGTCGCGGCAATGCATACGCCCATGTCGGCGGAGCGCCATTCGGTCGGCGGGCCAGACCAGCAACCCGAACCCGATTTCGCC
Organism: Rhodanobacteraceae bacterium; assembly: GCA_043752325.1. Taxonomy (GTDB): domain Bacteria; phylum Pseudomonadota; class Gammaproteobacteria; order Xanthomonadales; family Rhodanobacteraceae; genus Dokdonella. The sequence goes on from JAYUYW010000162.1 coordinate 2,540, forward strand.
ACGCCGCCGAACGTGGCGCGCTGGCTGAGCAAGGCCAGCTACGGCTACAGCGCCGCAACACGGGTTGAATTCAATGCGCTGACTGGTGGCAACGACGATGCGCGCTGGACAACCTGGGTCGACCAGCAGCTGGCGCCCGCGTCGATCAGCGATGTCGATTGCAACAACCGAATCTCCGCAGCGGGCTACACCACGCTCGGCAAGACCTTGCAGCAGTTGTGGGCTGACCACGTTGTTGCTGATCCTCCCTATTTCACGCGCCTGTTGCCCACCGCCGAGACCGAAGCGGCGACACTTATCCGGGCCGTTTACAGCCGCCGCCAGTTGTTCGAACGCGCAACCAACTTCTGGCACGACCATTTCAGCGTGCTTGGCTGGGAATACGACATCGCGCCGATCTTCGCCAGCTATGATCGCGACGTGATTCGTCCGAACGTGTTCGGTAATTTCCGCGTGATGCTGGAAGCCGTCGCGAAGTCGACCGCAATGCAGTTGTATCTCGACCAGTACGCCAGCCGGGGCGCTGCGTTCAATGAGAACTACGCGCGCGAGCTGATTGAACTGCACACGCTCGGCGTTGCGAATTACTACGGCCCGACGGATCCGTTCCAGGTCCCTTGCTTGGGTACGCCACTACGCACCGACGTTCACTGCGACGGCACGATGCCGGCAGGTTATGTTGACAACGATGTTTACGAAGCGGCCGCATCGTTGACCGGCTGGTCGCTCAGGAACGGCTATTGGCAATACCCGAACGACAATGACGGATCGTTCGTCTATCGGTCGGAATGGCACGACCGTCGCAACAAGATCTTCATCGGCCGCTACATTCCGGGCAACCAGGCGTCTTTGAAGGATGGTCGCGACGTGTTTGACCGCCTCTGCGGGCATCCGGGAACTGCGCGCCACATTGCAACCAAGATGTGTCGGCGCTTTGTTGGCGATGCGCCATCAAGCGCGTTGATTGATAGCGTTGCTGGCGTGTTCAGCGCGCAGATCAGCGCATCCGACCAGCTCGCGCAGATGCTGCGGACTGTCCTGCTCAGCGGCGAATTCAAGACAAGCTGGGGCAGTGGCATGCGCCGACCCTACGAGATGATGGTCAGCGCGATGCGCGGGTTGGGTACCCAGTTCACGCCGCAACCTGACAACACACCGAACTGGACGACGACTGAACGGATGACGTCGTATCTCAGCCAGGCTGGCCATCGCAGTTTCAACTGGACGCCGCCAAACGGCTACCCGGATCGGCAATCTGCATGGGCCAGCACCGGTGCGCTGGCGATGAGCATGAAGCTGCTGGCGTGGCTGCCCGAGATGATCGTCAATTACCAGGCAACGCCACAGGTGTTTGCCGCCGACATCGTCGCTCAGACCCAGGCTCAGTTTCCGGTGGCTGCGCGCACGGCTGGCGCGATGATTGGCTGGTGGTGCGATCAACTGTTTGGCCATCGACCCGAGCCGGCATACGGCGTGGTCACGTCTTTCCTGCAACAGAACGCGACCGCGAGCGAAGTGATCGACCTCTCCACCGACGTTTGGAACACAAGCAGTTTCAAGCTCCATTACACCCAGCGCAGGCTGCGCACCGCCGTCGGCATGTTGCTGATGAGCCCCGACTACTTCCGCCGGTGACCGCCATGTTCAATCGACGCGAGTTCCTCAAGTTGAGCAGCGCTGGCGCAATGACCGCCAGCCTGGTTCCTGGTGCGCGACTCGCGTTTGGCGATCCGCAATCCAATGACTACGAAACCTTGCTGGTTGTGTTCCTGCGCGGCGGCTGTGATGGCCTGCACATGGTGCCGCCAATCGGTGGCGCGACCAATGATCGCGCTTACTACGAGCTGGCCCGCCCCAGCCTGCAAATTCCCGTCAGCGGTAATGGCGCTGCCCTGCCACTCGCCAACAGTGCGGGTCGGTTTGGCCTGCATCCGCGTGCGAGTGGCCTGCATGGCCTGTATCAAGCCAACAAAATGGCCGTGGTCGTCGGTGCCGGTATGCCCGCACCCGTCACGCGTAGCCACTTCGACGCCCAGCAGACGATGGAATACGGCACGCCGGGCACCACCAATGCCGGCAGCGGTTGGCTGACCCGCCACCTCAACAGCGCCAGCTTGCCTCCCGTTATCGTGATGCCGGCAATTTCCGCCGGATCGCTTACTGCAAACAGCCTGATCGCCAGCACTGATTCGATCACGATGGGCAGCGGCAGCGATTTCCGCATTGATACATCGGCGTGGGGCTGGAATGCGCGCGACCAGTACACAGCGCCGGCCCCCGCTGGTTTGAACGGACTGGTCGAGCGACTGCCCGAACTGTGGAACGGCAATAATTCCCTCGAAGCTGCCGGGCGACAGACGCTGGACGCGCTATCAGTTATTCGGCCGATGAATTTCGGTGCTTATAACGCGACCACCAATCCAGCTGGATACTCGCCCGCCAACGGCGCGATCTATCCGAGCTCGAACTTCGGCAATCAGTTGAAGATGATTGCGCAACTGGTGAAGGCTGGCGTCGGCCTGCGCGTCGGCGCGATCGATTTCGGAGGGTGGGACACCCACAACGGCCAGGGCGTGCCGACCAGTACCTACGACGCTTACGGCAACAACGTGCAGACACTGTCCGATGCACTGACTGCGTTTTACACCGACTTGAACGGAGCCGGCGCGGCCAACTTCAGCAATGGCACCAGCATTGTAGTGATGAGTGAATTTGGCCGCCGCCTTCGCGCCAACGGCAGTAGCGGCACCGACCACGGCTACGGCAACTTCATGTTCGCGCTGGGTGGTTCAGTCAACGGAGGCCAGCTCTATGGCGCCGATACCTACGCGGGGCTGGCGGACGAAGCGCTTTTCGAAGGCGAGGACGTGCAGGTCACCACCGACTTCCGTCGCGTTTTGTCCGAAGCGTTGATCCGCCGCGCCGGCAACAATCACCTTGGGCAGATTTTCCCTGGCTATGGTGGCTACTCGCCGATGGGTATTTTTGCGGGCACTGACCTTGCGCCCGATTACACGCCGTTGCCCAGTACCGTCAATTCGATCTTCGGCAGCGGGTTTGATGGGGCGTAGGCGTCGCGGCTCACGGGAAAGCAACGCTCTTTACTTCGTCATTACACGCGGAGTCCATCGCGCGCCATTCGGGCCATCCGCGACGCGAGCTTTCGAGGGCGGGACATTCCACCATTTCGTTTCCCCGGCGCAAGCCGGGGTCCAGTAGGTAGATGCTGTTGGCAATCTTCGTCTGATGCGCTGCTGTCTCGACGACCCCGAAAAGAGTGCCAGAAGCCGTCGTCCACTGGACCCCGGCCTGCGCCGGGGAAACAAAGTGCTTTGGGGGCGCACGCCCAGCCGTGAGGCACCGACGACGTATTGCTCAGGCAAGGAAATTACTCCGGACCGCCGTGCGCTTTCGAGCGTAATGACGACGGTAGGAAGCTACGCGGAGTTGTTGGTCGCCAACCGTCGCGCTGCTTCGACGATATCGGCATCACCCGGCAACACGGCGAACGCAGCGCCGGCGAGCGGTGTGTAGGTATCGGCACCGACGACACGTTCAATGGGCAGCGCACCTAAACCCGCTTCGACAATCGCGGTGATCACACCTTCGCCGACGCCGGCGCTATGGCGTCCTTCATCGACAACGATTACGCGCTGCGCGGATCGCGCCTGCTCGCCGATGTAGGCTTCGTTGAGCGGCACCAGCCAGCGCAAGTCGACCACTCGAAAGCTCCAGCCAAGTTCCTGCGCGATCGTGCGCGCGGCCCGCAGGCTCATCGGCATGCCGTTACCGTAGCTGATGACCAGAAGATCGCATTCACCGCTTTCGCCATACGCCCTGCCCTCGCCCAGCGTCATGGCCTGGCCGGGTGGCGGATAGGGGAACAACCATTCGCCATCGCCAAGCTCGTACAGATCCTTGGTCATGTACAGCGCGATCGGCTCCAGGAAAATGCTGACACGCCCATCGACCTTCGCCAGCGCAGTCAAGGTTCGCAACATCATCGCGGCATCGTCGCCACGACTGGCACAGCCGACGACCAGCCCGGGAATGTCGCGCAAGGCGCTGATCGAATTGTCATTGTGGAAATGTCCGCCAAAGCCTCGCTGGTAGCCGAGGCCCGCCATGCGCACAACCATCGGATTGCGGTACTGGTCGTTCGAGAAGAACTGCAACGAACAAGCCTCGCCACGAATCTGATCGCAGGCGTTGTGAAAATAGGCCAGGTACTGGATTTCGGGAATCGGCAACATGCCCATGTTGGCGAAACCCTGGGCGAGCCCGAGGATCATCGTTTCATCGAGAAGCGTATTGAACACACGGCTGTTCTTGAACGCCTTGTGCATGCCTTTGGTGACCGTATAGACGCCGCCTTTCTGCGCAACGTCTTCGCCGAACAACAAGCTTTCGGGATATTTGCAGAAGATGTCGTGCAATGCCTGGTTGATCTGTATCGCCAGATGCCGCGGTGGCAAGTTCTCCGGCAATTTTGCTTCGCTACCGAATACTTCGAGTCGCTTTTCGGCGTAGTCATCTCGAGTTGCTTCAGCTTGCACGACATCAGGCGTGTACGGTGCGAGTGGCTCAATCACTTCCGCCAGCGTGATCAACTTGGGCCGACCGTCGGCGGCATGGGCGGCCGTGAAGCAGCGCGTGCGGACGTTTTCATAAAGCTCAAGCAATTCCTGCTGGGAATAGATGCCGGCTTCGAGTGCAATGGCAGCACTGCGCAGCAGGGGATCGCTGGCTTCGACCGCCATCAGTTCTTCGACACTGCGCCATTCGATTTCGAAATCGGTACCGGCGTGGCCCATGATCCGGGTCGTCCGCAGATGCAGGAAAGTGGGCCGACGACTGCGACGACAATGCTCGACCGCGCGCTGCACGTCGGCGTACCCCGACGCGAGATCAAGGCCGTCGGCGTAGAAATAGTCGAGGCTTTCCATATTCCGGAATCGATTGGCGATCCAACCACCGGGTGTCTTTACCGAGATGCCAATGCCGTTGTCTTCGCAAACAAACAACACAGGCGCTGGCAGTTTCTGATACGCGGTCCACGCTGCTGTGTTGAATGCGGTTTGCGCGGTCGCATGGTTCGCGGAGGCATCGCCAAACGAGCAGATGGCGATGCTGTCGTCCGGGATTGGCAAGACATGCCGAATACGCTTGCCCTGCTCAATCGCAATCGCGGTGCCCAGCGCCTTTGGCAAGTGCGAAGCAATCGTTGATGTCTGCGGGAGCACCCAGAGCGGCTTGGAGCCCCACACCTTGTGACGCCCACCCGAGGCAGGGTCGTCCGCACTCGCCGCAAAACTTAGGGCCGAATCCATGATCGGATCGCGCGGCTGACCATCGTTGGCCGGCAGCTTGCGGAAGCGTTCGGCCATGAAAGCGCCGGAGCGATAATGCAGAAATGCCGGATCGGTATGTCGGGTGAGCCGCGCCACCATCGAGTTGCCTTCGTGGCCGCTGGAACCGATGGTGTAAAACACCTTGTTCTGCACGCGCAGCACACGCGCCATCAAATCCAGGTGACGCGATGCCAGTTGCGAGCCAAACAGGTCGCGGAAGTCGTCCACCGTGCACGCGCTGCCGGGAAGCACCGCATCGCCACTGTCGGGCGCATCGGTCGTCGGACCTTTGTATCCGCTGACGAATTCGATGAAATTCTGGTCGCAGATTTCAGCGCGATTCAAGCCGCGATGGCGTGCAGCGATGACGGGAACTGGCAGTTCAGGTACGGCTGACATGGACGGAAATCTGGGACGGAATCAGCCCATTGTAACGGGCATGCCTGCCGCCTTCAGAAACCGTAGGCCTTGTAGACGTTCCAGTCGTACGGCGGTCGCACGTTGACGTTCGGATCAACGCACAGTGCGTTCGCGCGGTCTAATGGCCACTGCGTCAGATAAACCACGCTGCGTCCGGTTGCTGCGATAGCAGAAGAAAGATCGGCAGCAACCAACGGGTCCTCATAGTTAACCTCACCGATGATCCAACCATCGTCACGAAATCCCAGGCTGCCATCGCTGTCTTCGCGCACCATCGCATCGTGCAACTGGATGAATTTGTCGGCCGCGTTAATTGAGGCGGTCGGATAGATGTCCACCGCGTACAGATTGGGGTAGTTGCCTTCGTATACGTAGCGCATGTGTCGAACGCGCCAGCGCTGGTTGTCGGGATTGGTATCGGTAAAAAAGGAGAATCCAATCGTATCAACAAGTCCATAAGCGGCAAAGTAGCGTTGCCACAGGGTTCGCACGGCGCGGCTCCACTCGAAATTCTGCGGGTACTTGTAGCGTTCGCTGACCGGAATAAGGAAAGGATTGCTGTCACGCGGCGCCAGTTCCACACCAAGGTCGAGCCGGTACGAAATTGCCGCCGCCACAACAGCGGGCCGCACCTGCGTAATCAGGTCCCAGTATTCGTCGACCAGGCTCGGATCGAAAGAGGACTGCGACGGATTGATGTTGCTTGTCGGAAAGAACCGGAACAACACCTCGGAATAGCCCGCCGCCTTCACATCGGCAAGCAGGATGCCGATGTTCGTGACCGCCTGGCTCACTTGCGCCGGATCGCTGGAATCGATCAGCGTTCCGGTACTGAAACCGTGCGTGAAATAGATGCCGAGGCTGAGTCGCATCATGCCGCGCGAACGCATCACCGCCAGTTGCTGCTGCACCTGTGAGCGCACCGGGCCGTTGCTGTCGGCAAGGTGATAATTGGCGACGATGCCGAACGGTTCGCGATTGCACAGCCCGTCCAATCCATACCAGTGGTAATTGATGCCGCCGCCAGTGATGACCGGCCGGTCGACGCCGTTCGCGTAAACCAGGTCGTTGCGATTGTCCGGGTAGGCCAAAGCACTGGTGCTTGCGAAGGTGAAAACGATCGCGAGCCGGCTAAAGATGCGGCGGACTGAGAAAATGGAGAATTGCATACAATCACTGTATCCGACGGAATGTGACTGCGAACTTGCCCACTGGCCGGCGAACAATCCCTTGCTTGTCAAGCGTTCATAGAGACGTGCCGCTCCTGCGCGCGAACCCGGTTCAGCCAAGCGAGAAGCGCCGGATAGCGCGACATATCAAAACCGCCCGCTTCTGCGGCATGACTGTAGGCGTACAAAGCGATGTCGGCGATGGTGTAGCCACAGTCGACGAAGAAGTCGCGACCATGCATATGGTGCTCCATCACGGCCAGCGCAGCATTACCTCGCTCAAGCAATCTTGGCAATTCGGCTCGGCGAGGATGGTCGACATCCAGCCATCGGCAGATGAAGCGTGCGACAGCAATGTATGGCTCGTGGCTATATTGCTCGAAGAACAACCACTGCAATGTTTGCGCGCGATGCCAGCGGTCAGCCGGGAGCAGCGGCGATCCTTCGGCCAAATAACACAGGATGGCGTTGGACTCGGCCAGGAAACTGCCGTCGTCGGACTGCAATAGAGGGATCTGCCCGTTCGCGTTCATCGCCAGGTATTCCGGCCTGCGGGTCTCCCCGCGCGTCGAATCCATTTCGACCCAGCGATGGACAATGTTCAATCGCTCCAGCAGCAGTTCAAGCTTGTAACAATTGCCCGACGCCTTCATGCCATAAACGGTCAACATGGCGTTACCTCGGTGCTTGAGCAGGCAGGTAGTCGCAACTCGGGACGGCGCGGACAATCTGCGGATAGTCGCGGGTTTCGCAACGCCACTGCACACCCATCGAATCCAGGTGGCCGATTTCGGGAATCAGTTCGACGATGCCGCCGTCGTGGCCGGATTCGCTGTCGAAGGTCAGGCGGATGCGACCGTCGGGAACAACTTGTGCAGCGCGTAGACTGCGGCCCCGGTACATTTCCGCGGCAGGCAGGCCGGCTTCGGCGTTGTTGACCGGCATTTTTCCGGTGGTCATGAACCTTTCCGCTACGGCAACTTTTGCCGATGCCATCGCGACTACGTCACCGCGGATCAGCTCGATGCTGCGTTGTTCGGAAGCAACATCGGCATCGAGCTTTCGGCCTTGTTGGTCGACCTGCGCGACCACGGTGGCACGGCTCGGTTGCTGGCGCTGCTCGTCCCAGTTGCGATAGAAATGGAACGCCAACAACGCAATCGCCGCGCCCAGCAGGCTGGCAAGAAACGTGATCGTGGCGTGTCGCATTGTCGTCCTCGCGTGTCTGCGGGCTTGGCCCGGTTCGTCTGCATGATAGCGATTAGCCCAACTCATTCATCGATACAGCGCAGCCCAACTGCTTCGCGTCGAGTCGCAACCCACAACCTTGGGGCGCACAATGCAGCATCATTCCCGCGATCAACCCTGTGCCTCGGAGCTCACGATGAAATTTCAACACGTCAGACTGCGCCACGCCTTGATGTTGTTGGCATTCCTGACTGCACCCGCCGTTGCCGTCTACCCGGACTTCATCTTCATCGCAGGTGCCGACAGTTGGGAAGTAAGCGCGCCGCCCGAGTGGCGATCCAACCTGATGGCGCACAACGCTGCACGCAAGCAGGTGGTACCAGCGGCGGCGACGCCGATCCCTTCTTTGACGTGGAGTACGTCGCTCGCCGCTACTGCGCAGACTTACTCCGCCCAGTGCATCTGGGAGCACAGCGGCGCAGCGGGATTAGGTGAAAATCTGGCCGCCGCTGCGCCATGGAGCGACCAACACCTGGCATCCGCGATGAACTGGGCCAGCGAGAACGTGTTTTACAACTACGCGGCCAACAGCTGCCCACCCGACCAGCAATGCGGCCATTACACGCAGATGGTTTGGGCGGCAACCACTCAGTTGGGATGCGGCACTAGCAACTGCAGCACAGGCACGCCATTCGGCGCTCAGTATCCGCAATGGACCAATACCGTCTGCAACTACACCCCGCCGGGCAACAACGGCCAACGGCCGTATTGATGTGTCCGAGATCGTCATCCCGGCCCTGATCGGTGTCGCGATGACGATTTGCTAACCGCAAGCAAGCATCGAATGAACGGCGCATCACGGACGATGTCGATGCGCGGACGAGGGCCGCCGCCAGCGCTCCCTTCATTGCTCAGGATTTCGATGCCATCACGCATCAGCTTTTTTGCACTGCGTCCTTTACGAATTTTTGTCCCTCTGGCGCTCGCTGTCGCAGAAGCGTCGCTCTGCGCCCAGACCAGCGATCCGCTATTCCGTAGCGCCTTCGAGACGATTGGTGCGATCACGCCGAACTGGCAAGCCAATCTCGACGCGCACAACAGCGTTCGAGCGAACGTTTCGCCCGCTGCCAACCCCGCGCTGCCAGCCATGCAGTGGGACGAATCAGTCGCTGCCGTTGCGCAGGCACACGCCGATCGCTGCCTGTTTGCGCACAGCGGCCAACCAGGTCTCGGAGAAAATATCTACGCTTACGGCGCGTGGGCTGATGCAGAGGTAGACGCCGCGCTGTTGTGGGCGCAGGAAGCCACTTACTACAACTACGCGTCGAACAGTTGCGCAGCCGCCCAGCAATGCGGTCACTACACGCAGATGGTCTGGCGCTCGTCGACCAATCTGGGATGCGGCATCCGCCAGTGCAGCAGCGGATCGCCTTGGGGCGCGGGGCAATGGACTGTGGTCGTCTGCAACTACAGCCCGCCGGGAAACTACATCGGCGCGAGGCCCTACTAACGCCTCAGCGCGATGATCGAGCAGCCTGCCATTGCTCGCGGCTCTGGCCCCAGACTTCGACTTCCTCGGCGTCAAACGGCGCCGGCAATCGCCCTGGTCGTAGATACGCGGAACCCAGCCGAGCTGCGACCGCTTTTGACGCGACGTTGGCCGGATCGATTGTGTGGATCACTTCGGTCCAGTCGAGATTGTCGAAAGCCCAATTGGTGGCAGCAATCGAACCTTCGGTTGCGTAGCCATTGCCCCAGGCATCGCGCACGATTGACCAGCCAACTTCGGTGCCGGGCCAGCCTTCCGGCATCCACGGTCCAAGCCGACCGATCCAGCGACCGCTGACTTTTTCGATCACCGAAAACATTGCGAAGCCTTCAAGTTCCCAAGCACCGGACATGCACATCAAGCCGCGCCAGACGTTCGAGCGCGGCTGCATGCCGCCGATGTAACGTGCCACTTCTTCGTCGGCCATCATCGCGGCCCAAGGCTCGAAATCCTCACGCTGCGGCGGCCGCAGGATCAAGCGATCGGTTTCGATAACGATGTCTCTAACGTTCATCGGTCAGCCGCAATCAGAATGCGTTGATGCCCGTGATCTCGCGACCGACGACTAGTTGGTGCACGGTCTCGGTGCCTTCGTATGTGATGACCGATTCAAGATTCAGCATGTGGCGGATCGGCGAATGCTCGGTGGTGATGCCGGCGCCGCCGAGGATGTCGCGGGCTTCGCGGGCGATGTCGATGGCCATACGGCAGTTGTTCCACTTCGCCAGAGAAACCTGGGTCGGCTGCATCTTCCCGGCATCCTTCAAACGACCCAATTGCAACGACAGCAACTGCGCCAACGTGATGCGGCGCGCCATGTCGGCCAACTTCAATTGCACGGCCTGGCGCGACGCGATCGGCTCGTTGAACAGGATGCGGTTCTTGGAATATTCCAGCACCTCGGTATAGCAGGCGATGGCCGCGCCAATCGGTCCCCAAGTGATGCCGTAACGCGCTTGCGTAAGGCAACCGAGCGGACCTTTCAGCCCTTTCACATTCGGCAGTCGTGACGAATCCGGAACGCGCACGTCGTCGAAGAACAACGCCGACGTGACCGACGCGCGCAAGCTCATCTTCTTGTGGATTTCCTGCGCGGTGAATCCGGGCGTGCCCTTCTCCATGATGAAGCCCTGGATGCCGTCCTCGGTCATCGCCCAGACGATCGCGATGTGGGCGAGATTGCCATTGGTGATCCACATCTTTGAGCCATTGATCACCCAGTCGTCGCCATCCTTCTTCGCAACGGTTTTCATGTTGCCGGGATCGGAACCGCCCTGCGGTTCGGTCAGGCCGAAACAACCGATCACCTTGCCCGCTGCCATGTCCGGCAACCAGCGCTTGCGCTGTTCTTCGTTGCCGTAGGCATAGATGGGATACATGCACAGCGAGCTTTGCACCGAGGCGAAACTGCGCAGACCGGAATCGCCGCGCTCCAGTTCCTGGCAGATCAAACCGTAGCTGACCGCGTTGAGCCCGGCGCCGCCGTATTCGGTCGGAATCGTGGCACCGAGCAAGCCAAGTTCTGCCATCTCCGGGATCAGGTA
>JAYUYW010000163.1:0-2136 GCA_043752325.1 Rhodanobacteraceae bacterium
ACTGCGCGTGGTCTGCACGGATGTCGTCAGAATCTGCAATTGCACGCCGACGGCAATCGAAAAAATCAGGAACGCTGCAATCATCTCGATCAGGCTGAAACCGGATGCGTGTTTCGAGCTGGAGTAGTTGCGAATCATGAGCGGAGGTAGACCACGTGGCTGCGGCTTGGTTCGGCGCGCAGGCAATCTGGATGGGACATCGCTACTTGGCAGGCTCTTCCAGCGCGATATCGCCGGTCAGCCAAGCCACATTGACGCGCCATTCGCGTTCACCGGCATAGACGCGAATATTGCCGCCGGTGGAGCTGCCATCCGGGAAAAATCGAATACCGCCGCTGGTATCGCTGACTTGCTCACCTGCGGCGGTCTCGATGGCCAGCCGCATTTTCTTGGGCAACTCCTTCACATCCTTGCTGGGCGCTTGGTAGGTATTGTTCTCTGTATCCACCAGCAACACCTGCTGTTTTCCTTTCACGATTGCCTGCCCGCGCGTGTATCGCAGCGCCGCAACCACCTCTCGACTGGCCGAGCGAATCTTTGCGCCGTCAATGCTCTTGGAAAACGACATCGATACCAGGGTCATTACGATGCCGATCAGGATGATCACCGCGATCATCTCGATCAGCGAGAAGCCACCCTGCCCTGTACGCCCAAATGAGCGCTCTCGTCGGAACACGGCCGCCTGTCCGTCAGGACGCACGTGCAGAAGCAAAGAGTCTGCCAATCGCGCGGTCTCGACTACTGCCAGTTGCCGTAGTCGGCATTGAAATCGGTGCCGCCGGCCTGCCCGTCGCGACCCAGGAATACCAGGTCGAACTCGCCGTGCTCACCGGGGGTTTTGTACTGGAACTCGTGACCGAAGGTGTCCTTGAGATCGGATTCCTTCGCGTAGGGGCCATTCCAGTTCTTGGCAATGCCGGGGCGCGTGACCAGCTCTTCCAGACGCTGCGGCGGCGTGCCGTTGTCAAGCGAATACGCTTCGACCTTGCCGGCCAGCGATCCCACCTTGGCCTTGCCGGCATTGTACTTGCCGCTGTTGACGTTTTTGCCGACGTTCTGAACGACGATACCGGCAACGATGCCGATCAGCACAATCACGGCCAGCATCTCGATAAGACTGAAGCCCTGCTGGAGAGAGTGGCGATGGCGCATTTGGCGGGGAAGCTTGGAGGAACGAATACTTTTCATGACAGTTCTCGATAGGTACGCGCAATCGCGGAAGAAGGTTGGAAAACCGTGCAACGTAAACAGCTGGGCAAAAGTGTTCTAGCGAATCGAACTAGCCAGATCCATGATTGGCAGCACGATCGCCAGCATGATCACGGCGACAATGGCGGTCATCACCACGGTAGTCAGCGGAACCAGCGCTGCCAGCAATCGATCCAGCGTGTTCTTGACCTCCACGTCGAACGTGTCGGCGACCTTCATCAACATGGATTCAAGCTCACCGGATTCCTCGCCGACGCTGATCATCTGGACAGCGAGCTTAGGCAACTGTTTGGACTGTGCCAGCGAATAGCCTAGGCCGCCACCAGTTTTCACTTCTTCGGCCGCTACGCCGACCGCCTGGGCCAGCACCGTGTTGGTCATCACGTTGCGCGAAATCGATAATGCGCCCAATAGTGGAACGCCGTTCTTGAGCAAAGTTCCAAGAGTGCGGGCAAGTCGGGCGATGTCGACCTTGCGGATCAGGTCGCCGATCAGCTTCAAGTTGAGTAAACGCTGGTCGAACAGCAGCCGACGATCGGGGTCCTTCACCTGGCGACGTACCCAGCCAACCGCGCCGAAAATAAGGATCAGCAGAAGCCACCAGAAGTTCTGCAACGTCGAACCAACCGCGAGAACAATGCGGGTCAGCAGCGGCATGTCCACGCCCATGTCGACGAACATCGGGGCGAACTGCGGGACCACGTAGGTCAGCAAGATCAGCAACGAGACCATTACCATGCCGACCAGAAATGCCGGATAGATCATTGCGTTGATAACCGTCGACTTTAGTTGACGCGAGCGGTCGAGATAATCGGCAAGACGCGCCAGCGTGTCATCGAGCGATCCGCCCGCTTCGCCGGCACGTACGATATTCACATAAAGCTTTGAAAAACTCCCCGTCTCTTCTTCCAACGCATCGGACAAGGG
>JAYUYW010000164.1:0-2135 GCA_043752325.1 Rhodanobacteraceae bacterium
GTCGCCGGCCTGCGCGACTGTCGCTGGCGCGAAAAGCCGCGGTCGATTGAGTTCCTGATGTGGACATCGCAGAAGTGGACGGCAGAGATCATCGGCCCGTGCTCTATCCGCAGTCCCGACCTCGCCGCCGTGAAGTCGACGGTCGGACTCGCATGCAGGCACCTGCCGAAGGCTCCGCAAAACGGCGCGCACTTTGGCAGCAATGCTTCGCGTCAGGGTCTCAATCTCGCCGATATCGCACCTGCGCCGCAAGGGGAAGCGGCGTGCCCTCGAACGGTCTGGGTGCATGGAACTGCCACGCCACCTTCACCAATATTTCATGTCGCATGCCTAGGCTGGGGCGACTCGATTCAGTTCCATTTCACGGATCGAGGCGTCCAAACACCCAGCAGAAAAGCATGACTATCAATACCGATCGCAAGCGCCGCACCCTGCTGAAGTCCGCTGTCGTCGCCACCGGCGCCCTCGCCGCGCCCTTGGCCTCGCGCCTGGCACAGGCCGCCGCGCCCGCGGTGGTCGTCGCCGACGGTGACCGCCCGCTGATGGAGCAAGGCATCCAGTTCGGCGACATGGCGCTGGGCCGCACCATGCTCTGGAGCCGTGCGGACCGGCCAGCGCGGCTGCAGGTGGAGTACGCGCTCGACCCCGGCTTCGGCAAGTCGGTGCGCCGCGTTGGCCCTCACGCTCTGGACACCACCGACTACACCGCGCGCATCGACCTGACCGGGCTCCCGGCCGAGCGCACCGTCTACGTCCGGGCCTGGTTCGAGAGCCTCACCAACAACCGAGCAAGCAGCGCGTCCGTCACCGGCAGCTTCCGCACGCCGGCGCTGAATCGCAACGTGCGCTTCGTGTGGGGCGGCGACACAGCCGGCCAGGGCTGGGGCATCAACACCTCGTTCGGTGGGATGAAGATATACGAGTCGATGCGCCGCGTTCAGCCCGACTTCTTCATCCACAGTGGCGACACCATCTATGCCGACGGGCCGATCGAAGCCACCCGCACGGCCGAAGGCGGGCGGCTGTGGAGCAACCTCGTCACGCCCGAGGTGTCGAAGGTAGCCGAAACTCTGGCCGAATTCCGGGGCCGCTACAAGTACAACCTGCTCGACGAGAACGTGCGCCGCTTCAACGCTGAAGTGCCTCAGATCTGGCAATGGGACGACCACGAGGTGACCAACAACTGGTCGGGGTCGAAAGACCTGTCCAGCGACACGCGGTACACAGTGAAGGATGTGCCGCTGCTGGCGGCCCGTGGCACGCGCGCGTTCCAGGAATTCGCGCCGATGCGGCCGCACACCGCAGAAGAGACAGAGCGTGTCTATCGCCACGTGGCCTACGGTCCGCTGCTCGACGTGTTCGTGATCGACATGCGAACCTACCGCGGCCCGAACACGGCAAACCTGCAACTTACCGAAGGGCCCGACACCGAGTTTCTCGGTGCTGCGCAAATCGAATGGTTGACGCAGGCACTGCAGCGCTCGCGCGCCACGTGGAAGGTCATCGCCGCCGACATGCCCATCGGGCTGAACGTCGGCGACGGCCGCGACGCCCAGAATCAGTTGCGCTGGGAAGCGATTGCCAATGGCAACAACGGCCCGGCCCGCGGGCGCGAGCTTGAGATCGCCCGGGTGCTGCAGTCCATCAAGCGCAACAACGTAAAGAACGTGGTGTGGATGACGGCGGACGTGCACTACTGCGCCGCTCATTACTACGACCCTGCCGCTGCACAGTTCCAGGACTTCGCGCCTTTCTGGGAGTTCGTTGCCGGCCCGTTGAACGCGGGGACATTCGGCCCCGGGACACTCGATGCCACCTTCGGCCCGCAGCTTGTCTTTTTCAAGGCGCCACCGGCCGGTCAATCCAACCTGTCGCCCTTTGCCGGGCTGCAGTTCTTTGGCGAAGCCAGCATCGACGCCGCCAGTCGCAGCATGACCGTGGCGTTCAAGGACATCGACGGCAGCGTGGTGTTCACGAAGACCTTGGCCGCCGGGTGAAGGGGAACACCATGAACAAGTTGCTTTCCATCCTTGCTTGCGCGGGTGTCGTCGTGACGGCACTGCCGGTGCATGCGCTGACGCTCGTGTCCACCACCGCCCAAGGCAATAGCGTGACAGCGGCGGTCAGCGCCGGCT
>JAYUYW010000165.1:0-5694 GCA_043752325.1 Rhodanobacteraceae bacterium
CACCAGTTGGGCCTACAAGGGTTCCAACGAGGGAACGCACGTCGGCCCGGTCGCCGAAGACTTCAAGGCGGCTTTTGGTCTGGCCGGCGACGGCAAGTCGATCAGCACGGTAGACGCGGATGGCGTGGCGATGGCGGCAATCCAGGGCTTGAACGTGAAGTTGGAGAGCGAAAACGTGGCGCTGAAGGCGCAGCTTGAGTCACTTAAATCGACGACCAAGGCGCGCCTGGATGCACTGGAAGCAAAGGTGATGCCATGAACCAAAGTGTGCTTGCAGGCATGTTCTGCTTGCTGGTGCCCGGCGCAGCGGAAGCATCGGGCACCTCAGGCATCACCGGCAGTGGCAGTCTTCGGCCGGTGACGAAGACCGACGTCACCTCCTCGGATGGTCGTTTTCAGATGGACGCTAACCTGCAACGGGCACCCGCCACCGTGCAGCAAACCGGCCAGTTCAGCCTGACCGCCAATCTCATCGCTGCAGCACCCAGTGCCATTTGCTCCCCGGTCGGGGACATTATTTTCCGCAACGGGTTTGAATAGACAGTGGCGCAATGGCGGCTGACGGCGATGCGCTGTCGTCAGACCGGTTAGGCAAGTGGCATGGTCGTCCGGCTGCATCGCACGACCATGCGCAATGGGTGCAAACGTCGACGCGACATTTTCATTCCAAACTCCGGACTGAGAGGTCCGCGCGGAGTTGACCAGAGCATCCTCAGGAGATGCCCAACCCGATGATCGCGTCCGCGCCGACGGCACAACCAGCCAGCATCGCAAACACGCGGCCACGCTCGGCGTAATCCTTGAACTGGTCAAAACTGGGAGCGCCCGGCGATAACAGGATGGTATCGCCCGACGCGGCAAGGCTTCGGGCGGCAGAAACGGCATCCGCCAGCGTTGTCGCTTCAAACAACCGGCACTTCGACTCGACCTGTTGGAGCGCACGTGCGATCCGTGGTCCGTTGGCGCCCATCGTGATGATCGCCTTGGGCGGGTTGCGAGCCACGTGGTCAGCAAGTGGCGTCCACTCCAGGCCGCGCTCGTGCCCGCCCACCAGAACGATCACCGGCGCTTCGCGCAGCGTTGCCAACGCTTGCACGGTGGCATGTGGCGTCGTCGAAATACTGTCGTCGATCCAGCGCAAGCCATCGCTTTCACCCAAATCCGTGAGGCGATGTGGCAGTGCGCGGAAACTGCCGATCGACGCCGATGCGCGAACCGCATTTTTACCGAGCAGGTCGAGCGCCGTCAGCGCTGTGCACAGGTTTTGCGCGTTGTGCGTTCCAGGCAATGTAATGGCTTCATTGGGCACGGTTTCGCGCCCGGCCAGGGTCAGCCCGCTGCCGGTAACCAGCCAGCCGTTGTGCTCGCCGACGACATGGCCGTCAGCATGTCGCGACACCAGTCCGCGCAGGATCAGGCTGTCGCTGCCGACCAGCAACGTTCTCGCCTTGTCAGCCAGCGCCAGCTTGTCGTCGACGTAGCGCTCGCGGCTGCCATGCCAATCCAGGTGTTCTTCCTCGACATTGGTGACCACGGCCAGTTCGACCGGGCCTGCGCTGCGGGTCTGGTAACTCGACAGCTCGATGACCCAGAAGTCTGCTTGCTGATCGAGCAGATCAAGAAGTGGCAATCCGATGTTTCCTGCCAATGCAACTTGATGCCCCAAGGCGCGCAGCAAATGTGCAATCAGCGCCGACGTGGTGCTTTTGCCTTTGGTCCCGGTGATAGCGACCACGCGAGCATCGCGATTCTCGGCGAACCACAGCGCCGTGCCGGAAGTAAAGCGCGTACCGTTGCGCTGCGCCTCGATCAATTCGACGCGGTAGTCGCTGATGCCGGGTGATTTGATGACGACATCGAAGTTCGACAGGTCGGCAGCGCTGGGGGCTTCCGTAACGAGTCGAATCGGAGGCCTATCGTCGAAACTTGCCGCTTCGGGCTCATTGCAGAACAGTGTGATCGGTTGTTCGGGCAAGCGGTTCCGAATGGCTGCCAGCGCCGCCCTGCCCTCGCGACCCAACCCCCAGATCGCGACGCGCCGACTGGCTAGATCAACAATACGCATGTTCAGTCGAGTCCGCCGCTTTCGAACAACGCAGCAGGAAGTCGCTGCGGCCCTTGCGCTTCGAGCAGCGCCTGCAACGAAACAGTGTCGACGAGTTGCGGCCAGATTTCGTCGGCGAATCGGCGCACCAAGGCGTCCTCGCGCCATTCGGCCCGTGTGGCCAGGGCGGTCATCGCGGCGCGCGATTCGCGGCCTTCGCCGACGCACTCGAACGGTTTGTGATGGCGGAATTCGAGCAACGCATCGAAGCCCGCCGCTTGCGAAGCATCGTCAAGCAGGTTGCGCCCGAAGATCGCCAGCAAGCGCGGCTTAGGCATGAACGGCGCCAACGCAAGAAACACGAAGTGGCATTTTGGGCAGTGCCCACACCAACGGTCGGCGGGTTTGGGGCCCAGCAAGCGGAAGTTGCGATTGCAGCTGGAGAACACGTCGTCGTAACCCCTGAAGCTGGCAAAGCGTTTGGCGATAGCAAGTTCCGACCATGGACGCAGCAGCGAGTAATAGTGCAGGTCGCCAGCGACGTGGGTGGTCACCCATTCTCCGAAATCGCGCTCGAATTCCCAGCCCTTGCTCCACTGGTGGTTGATCTCCTGCCCGTCGTATTCGAGCGTCGCGCTGGATGCAGAACGTTCGTTGGAAAATGCGATCGCATCAAAGTCGTACAAGAGGGCTGCGACGACGAGGATTGCCGAATTGATCGCGGTTACCGGTACGTGGCCGTTGAGTGCGCCGTCACGGTTGTAGTCGAACAACACCGGCGACACCTGCCGGCTGATGTTGAGCATCGGCAAACCCGTGCGCGCTGCACAGGCGGCGATCAGCGGCGAACTGCCGATCCACACCGCGTTGACGGGGTCGCCTGCACGCTTGAGCCATTCGATGCTGACCAGCGAATCCTTGCCGCCACCAATCGGCACGAGGCTGCGCCGTTGCAGTCCGGCACTCATCGCGGTCGAGGCGACAGTTTGAGAACTCGGGAAACGGATCCTGCCACGCAGATCGATGCCGTTGTGCCAGCCGAACTCGCCCAACCCGTGCTGGTATAGACGCTCCAGGAATGCGGCAGTGGACGAGTCCGGCGGCTCGTCGTCAATACGAATTTCTGGCGGTACGCCAGCCTTGTAGTAACTCACCCCTGCAATCCAATGCAGCATCCGCAAAGCCTGAGCGAATGAAGGCTCGCGCTCCGGCAACAGCGTCGGCGCATCGGGAAAACCAATGCGCTCGATCAGTTCGGGGCCGTCGTCGAAGGCATAGACCAGCTCGATTTCGCCATCGCGATAACGATGCCGAACGAAGCGAAACGCCCGTGCCTCGCGCGGGTCTGGCCACGCCTTCGTCGCACTCACAGCACTACCTCGCGCGCAGGCTGGCGCAGGTTGTAATGCGAGCTCATCACCGCGCCATACGCGCCAGCCTCGGCGATCAAAATCACGTCGCCTTCCTCGCAAACCGGCAATCGGCGGTTGTGGCCGAGGATGTCGCCGCTCTCGCAGATTGGCCCGACGACCTGCACAAGTTCAGTCGCCTCTTCGTCGATGCGACTGAGGTTGACGATCTCTTGATACGACGCGTACAACGCTGGCCGCAACAACGAATTCATGCCAGCGTCGACGCCGACATAGTTCACGTCGGACTTACGCTTGAGCTGGGTTACTCGCGCCAGCAATACGCCCGCCTCCGCGACCAGATATCGACCGGGTTCCATCCACAGAGCGAACTGAGGATAAGCGGCGCGAACTTCGGCCAATACTGACGAAAGGTCGGTGAGATCGAGCGCCTGCTCGCCGGGTCGCGACGGCACGCCAAGGCCGCCGCCGATATCGAGTATGCGAACGCCGTTGAATTGCTCGGCGACGCTGGCCAGTTGTGCGTAAACGCTGCGCCAATGGCCGGCATCTCGTACGCCGGAACCCAAATGCGCATGCAGGCCGACTATGCGGATATCGTGGCGGCGCGCCAGCTCTCGAAACGTACCGAGATCGTCGAGCGAGACTCCAAATTTTGATTCCTTGCCACCGGTGCGCACCTTTTCGTGATGGCCACGGCCCTGTCCCAGGTCGACCCTCAACAGAAGCTCGCAGCCGCGAAAATCCTCGCCCCATTCGCGGACGGGATGCAATGCGTCGACGGTCACGTTCACGCCAACAGTGATCGCCTCGCGATATTCCTCGCGCGGCGCAAAGTTCGGTGTGAACAGCACTCGATCAGCAGTTAAACCAGGAACGCTGTTGAGCACATGACGCACTTCCGCCAGCGACACGCATTCGAATGCGAATCCGTCCGAGTACAGGCGCCGAAGAATGTCGGGATACGGATTTGCCTTCAGCGCGTAGTGCCAGCGGTCAACGCTTGTTATAGCGTTTAGGCGATATGCCTGTTGGCCAACATCGTCCAGGCTGTAGACGTACGTTGGGGTCGACGTCGCAGCAATATCCAGCAACTCCCGGCGGCGCGTTCGCCACCATTTCGGCGTTGCCGCAGAGGCGGCGCCAACCAACTCCCGCCAGCTTTTGCCGAAAATTCGCGCGTCATCGACGCGCATCGCCTCCGCGTGGATCAGCAGCTCGTGCAGTCGCGGAATCAGCGGATCAACCAGCGCTTCGTCGACGACAAAGGTCAGGTTGAGGTTGTTCGATGATTGTGAGATCAGGTGCACGTCCAGCGCACCAAATTCGGCGAGCACGCCGGACAGGCGATGCAACATCGAGCGCATGCCGCGACCAACCAGCGTGATCGCCGCGCACGGAGCGATGACCTTGACCCGGCACAACGGCGCAAGGTCTTCGCAGAGCCGCGCGAGCACGTCCGTCGTCAGCAAGTTGTCGGACGGGTCCAGTGAAACCGTGACGTTCGTTTCCGCCGAGCCGATCAAATCAATCGACAAGCCGTGGCGGCGGAATACCTCGAACACTTCGGCAAGAAACCCGACCTGCTGCCACATGCCGATCGACTCCATCGACACCAGGCTGATGCCGCGCCTTGAACTGATGGCTTTTACGCTGGGAGCTGTCTGCGCGGTGTCGGCAGCGATCATCGTGCCTGGCAGATGCGGGTGATTCGTGTCGCGGATCAGAAGTGGAATGCGCCGCTCGCGCGCCGGATGGATGCAGCGCGGATGCAGCACCTTGGCACCAGTGGTCGCAATTTCCTGCGCCTCGGCATAGTCAAGACGGGCTAGCAGACGTGCGTCGGGAACCTGTCGAGGATTGGCAGTAAACATACCCGGCACGTCAGTCCAGATTTCGACCGCTTCGGCATTAAGCAGCGCACCGAAGCCAGCCGCCGAAGTATCCGATCCGCCCCGGCCGAGTACGACGGTTTGACCCGTCGCATTGCCTGCGATGAAACCTTGGGTGATGAACACGTTGCCGGTAGGGAGCTTGTCGGCCAACGACGCGCATGGGCTTTCCGAAAGCGACGCGCAGAGCCAGTTCGACCAGTCGTTCTGGTTAGGCAAAGCATCGGCGACGAGATACCGACGTGAGTCGAGCCAGCTCGCCGCAACGCCGTTGGCTGTCAGGAAATTCGCACCGAGTGCGCTGGAGAGCAATTCACCGTGCGCGAGCAGTTCGGCCTGCCACGCCATGCCGCCTGTCGTCCCGGCGGTCGAGCGCACAACGCTATTC
>JAYUYW010000166.1:0-5686 GCA_043752325.1 Rhodanobacteraceae bacterium
GTGTGCACAAGGTCGTTGCGATCCGCTTGCAGCAAGCTGATCACTTCCCTGCGCAGCGGCGGATCGACGACACCTTGCTCGTCGAGCGCCGCCTCCCAGGCTTCGGGCGGCAGATCCGCCAGCAGATCGAAAAGCGCTCGAACGCGTTGCCAGTTTTCGGCTTGCATTGCTGTTCCCCGCCCAAAAATGTCGAATTGCGCGCAGCTTAGCGCGAGAGGTTGAAGACCAGCGCGCCCACGGCCCGCGCTTGTGTTGCGTCGCAGTCCTTGCCGACGGTGTCGCGAAGTCGCGGACAGCGTTGAACGAGCGTTTTGAGACCGGGTTCTTCAGAGATTCGAGTACGCGCGACGCAGACTGCGCCCGTTGGCGACCAGCCTGCCTGGAATGAAAGTGTCGATCCGCATCTTGGTGCCATCACCCACGTCCAGCTCGACACCGACCAGTTCAGCTCCACGCAGGGACTTCCTGTCGTCCGTCTTGGAGACGAAGCGGGTGCCGTCAACGCTGAGCGAACCCGAGTGCGCCACCGTAGATGCCGACAAACCAGCGAGAACGAATAGCAGGGCGAAGACATGGCCGATGACTATGCGCATTAGGGCCCAGTCGGCCGGCGAACATATACGTTCGCGCCAGCCACGGCGGACCAATCGGCTTCGGTCATGACCGGTTTCAAGACATGCGCAAAAGCATGTCGTCAGGGATCATTCGGGGGCGCTACTCGGTGGACGGCGCCAGCTCGCGTTGCAGGAACGCCTTCGCGGCGCGGGTATCGCGCTTGATCGTGGGTTCGGACACCCCAAGCAGCTCGGCGATCTCGCTGACTTCCAGCCCGGCGAAAAATCGCAACTCGACCACTTTCACCAGCCGCTCGTCGAGTTCGGAAAGCTTCTGCAGCGCTGCATCGATAGCCAGCAATTGTTCCGCTTGCGCGTCGACCGGTAGGGGATGATCGGCTAGCGCGTCGAGGTCGACAAACACCGCGTCACCGCCGCGACGTTCCGCTAGTCGTGCTCGCGCGTGGCTGATGGCGACCTGCCGCATGGCTTGGGCAACGGTGGCGTAGAAGTGCTTTCGGTTGGCGTAGTCGAAGCCGGCGCGTTCGAGTTTCAGGTACGACTCGTTGACCAGCGCCCGCGTATCGAGGGTGTTGCCGCGCTGGTTGCGGGCAAGCTGGGCGCGGGCGATGCGCAGCATGTCTTCGTAGACCAGCGAAAACAAATGATCGCGACCATCCGGGCTGTCGGCGTTGGACAGCGCAACGGTGATCGCGGGAGACAGCTCAGCCATTGCGCTGATGATAGCGCTATGGCTGAGGTAGAAAGCGTGACTCGTTACCAATCGGCGACACGCGTCGCCGATTGGTAGGGCAATCAGTCCAGCCCGTCGGCAAAGATCAGGTCATTGCCCAGGCGCGCGACGGTCTGGTCCAAATTGTCGGGCGCCGAGCGCAGGGAATGGCCCGCGGCGATGATGTGGCCGAACTGGCTGGCCGCACGGACGCCGAAGTCGAGCTCACCCGGCAGGAGGAAGTCGATACTGGTGCGTCCGCCAGTTCCAAAGCCGCCAAAGTCCACTGCCCCATCGGCGTTCAGTCGTACAACGTACATCTCCAGCGCCATAGCGGCGGTGGGCCGCCTGGTGCCGAGAAGCACGATCTTGCCATCGCTTTGCACCAGCATGTCGCCCAGTTCGAGGCTGTGGCCGCTTCCGATCAGAACGCTTCCATTGTTGCCGAAAGGCGAATCCACGTTGATAACGTCTGCGGGCAATATCCTGTAGACAAATTCAATCTCCTCGACGCTGCTCGAACCGCTCTTGGCGATTCCTGCCATCAGTATCTTGCCGTTGGGTAGCAGGTGGATGGCGGTTGCTGCATCGTCGCGATTGAACGGGTCGCCTTGGTTTATGGTGTATCCGCCAAAGCCGACTCCGGCCTGGAAGGTCGGATCCAATGTGCCGATGCCGGTGAGCCGGGCAAACAGCACTGTCGTGCCATTCTGCGTTGCGCTGTCGCCATATTCGCCCACGGCGATGAACTTGCCGTCGGGGCGCCGGGCAATCGCATTGAAGCGATTGATCTTGCCGGGAGCGGGGGATAGTTTAATTTTGCCGTTGGATGTGTTGCCAAATGATGCATCCGGTGTTCCATCTGCCGACAGTCGCGCGAGTGCCGCGGAGTCGTTCGTTCCGGAAAAGCCGGCAATCCCTGCGATCACGATCTTGCCGTTGGGCTCGATGATGAAATCCCTGGGCGAATCGGTGAGGTTGCCGCCCACCGAATCGAAGGCGATGCTTGTGCAGGACGAAAGGATTCCCGGGAAAGGTACCGTCAACCCCTGCTGGTTGAACCGGCACAGGTGGAAATCCCGGTCGGTCCCCACGAATTTCTGTTCGCCGACGACGACGATGTTGCCCGCTGCATCAAGCTGCGCGCGCCGTGCCATGACATTGGCAGGGACCGAATAGACCGTTCCGTTTGCTCCAAACTCGGAGTCGAGCAAGCCATTGGCGGTCAGGTGCGTGATCGAGTAGCGCGAGGCGCTGCCAGGCCCGAACGCAGTGCCGACCAGAAAGATGGAGCCGTCCGCAGCGACGAGGACATCTGCCAGCGTGTCGGAATTGGAGCCGCCTTGGTCAAGCGCAAGGACATTGCGGCCGGTTGAAAATATGCCGAAGCTCATATCGAGCAGGCCGTCAGCGGCCCACGCGGAGCTGGACGCAGCGGCGAGGCAAAAAACAAGCAGGTTGCGAATCATGATCGGAGCCTTGGTAAGGGCAGATGCTGCCCGTTGCCTTGACATACGCAATCTGGAGCCGCCAGGGATCATCAACTCCCGAATAGTTCCACCGCTGACAGTGCCTAGAAGAATCAGTGCTGCGTACCGGAGCGCTGCGACGCCCCCTCGATTCGCACCGAGGGAGCGCGGTATTGCATTAAACCATCGCTGCACTCGCGCACAGTAGACAGGGTTGGCCAACAATAGAGTCGGCTGCATCGACGTTCGCCAGGTGGCCCAATATCCAGCGATACAGGGAGCGGACTAGGCACTACGACATGCGACGACGCGCGCCGCTCCTTGGCCAATTTTGCGCTACTCAACCCCGTCAGCAAAGATCAGGTCGTTGTGCAGGCGCGTGACGGTTTGATCCAGGTCTTGGGCGTTCTGATTCGTGGAATGTCCAGCGACGATCAGGCTACCGTCTTGCGACCCCACAGCGGATCCGTAGTCGTCACCGCCGCCGAGTACGAAATCGACATCGACGCGTCCGCTGGCCCCGAAGTTCGCATTATCGAGGGTGCCGCTCGGCCTCAACCGAATCACGTGCATGAGCGAGGACGCCGCACTGATGGACTTGCGAGAGCCTGCAACGACGATCTTGTTGTCGCTTTGCACGAGCAACCGATTGAAATCCGCGCTGTAGCCGCCGGAATAATAGAACTGACCATTGTTGCCAAAGCTGATGTCGAGCAAGGCGGAGTTGGCCGGCTGGAACTTGAACACGAATCCGTTGCGCTCGTTCACGCCGCTTCCCGTTTCCGCGCTACCCGCCACCATGATGCTGCCATCGCTGAGCAGCTCCACCGCCCGCGCTGCATCATCGCGATGGGAGGGATCGCCCTGGTTGATACCGATCAACGCGAACGTGTTTCCGCTCTGAAAGCTCGGGTCGCGGGTGCCGCTGGCCGTCATGCGCGCCAGTAGCACGGAAGTCCCGTTAAGCGACGCCGGGTCACCCGCTTCACCCACCACAATGTATTTGCCGTTCGCCTGGATCGCCAACGCAGTCCCTCGGTTGATCTGGGGTTCCAGGAACTCGTATAGACCGCCATTGCTTCCAAGCTCAGGTTCGAGTGGGTCCAGCTGGCCGTCAGGCAAGAGACGCTTCATCGCGACGCGGCTCCTCGCGGAATGGATGAATGCAGTCCCCAAAATGGTGATGCGCCCCTGTGCGTCGATGCGGAAATCGCTCGCTTCGTCGATTCCATTTGCCACGAGGTCGATTGCGATCGTGCGGCAGTGGTTGTTGAGGCTGGAGAACTTCGCCGGCAGCCCTTGGGGCGTGTATCGACAGATCTGAAAGTCCTTGTCTGATACGCCGAAATTCGCCGTCCCAACAACCAAGATATTTCCGGCAGCGTCGAATCTAGCGCGGCTTGCCTCAAGGTTCGCGGTTGCCGAGAACACTGATCCGTTGGTGCCGAACGACGCGTCGACGATGCCGTTCGGGGTGAGCTTGGTGATCGCGAATCGCGACTGGCCTGGAAAGGCGCGCGCCGTGCCGACGACGAAGATCGAACGGTCCGCTGCGACCAGCACGTCTACGGTCGAATCGCTGTTGGATCCTCCCTGGTTCAACGCGACGAAGTTGCGACCGGTGGAAAAAATGCCGAACGTCGAGTCGGGAAGCCCGTCGACAGCCCACGCCGACGTGGACACGGCGGCGAGCAGGCAAAGAGTGAGAGTACGAATCATGGTGGCAGCCTCGACAAGGGGCAGGAATTGCCCGTTGCCTGGACATACGCAATCTGGGGCGGTCAGGGATCACGCGAGTTCGTCGAATGGTTGTAGACACGGCAATTCGCCCTTGTCAGGTGACCGCCTTTCCTGGAGCGGTGAGCCCGGATTCGTGATCGTCATCGCGCTTCTTCCAATATTGCAACAACACCGATGTCCGGTTTTCGAAGGAATCGACGTATCCAAAAGTGAGCGAGCTCATGCCGGCGATTGCTGGACATGAATCGCCGGACCTCGAATCTCGTTGGTCGAGACCCATCACTTCGGAGAAGTACTCGAAGAAAACGTCAAGATTTGCACGAAACGATCGCCTTCGCTTGCGTCGCGTGGCCGCATGCAAAGATCGATACGCATTGCTTGTCGGATTGGAAGCTATTTGGGGACGTTTCGCGCAGCGCAGATTTTTGACTTTGATCTTTTTGTCGCTCTGCTCGCACGTCCAAGCGCAAGAATTCGATCAGCCGGACATTGGCACTGACGGGAAACAAGCACGCGGATCGTGGACTGCGCGAAAATCTGGCGGCTATCGCCCTGTGGCGTGGTATTGAGAACCCATTTGGCGAGAAAGTCGCCAGCGCGTTGGCGGAATACGGTGCGACGTTGCTGAATGCCAGCAAGGTGGATCAATCGCTGGTCCCAAATCGAGAAGCCTTGGACATGCTGCGAAGAATTCATGGTGGCGTGCATGCAGACATCGCCGTCGTAGCGTCGAATATCGGTGTTGCGTTGATAACCCTGGGCCGCGTCGAGGAGTCGCTGGTACCGCTGAGTGAAGCTGTTGAGGTTGATCGCAAGGTGTACGGCAGCAAGCACCGCGCACTTGCCGTGCATCTCTCTAACCTCGGGGCCGCGCAACTGGCGATCGGGCATCTTGATCGAGCAGAAAACGCGTTTCGCGAAAGTGTCGCGGTGCGTAGCGCCCTGTACGGCGAAGATTCGGCCGAGACGGCGAAATCGAAGAACAACCTCGCGGGCGCGTTGACCCAAATGGAAGAATTCGCCGAGGTGGAAAATTTACTGCGGCCGGCCATCGTTGCGTTCGAAAAAGCCGAAGGCGACTGGCGTCGATGGATTTCGATCAGCGAAAGCAATCTGGCTTTTGCGCTGGTCAACCTGGATCGGGCCGACGACGCCCGCAAGGCCATAGACCGGGCGATCGAACTACGCGC
>JAYUYW010000167.1:0-5677 GCA_043752325.1 Rhodanobacteraceae bacterium
TTGACCAGCATCATCTTCAAGGTTGCCGTGCCGACATCACCAGCCACCACAATCTCGCGCGCCGGCAGCGGCGGTCGGTAGCCGCACCCGGCCATGGCCGATGCGACCTGCTTGGCGATGTAGAGCAACTCGTGATTGTTGAAGACGACGACATCATCGGGACGCAGCAAGCCGAGGTTCTTCGCCTCGAACGCCGATGTGGATACCTTCGCCATCGCGACCGTCTCAAACACCTTCTTGATGCTGGTGAACGGGTCGCCGTCGATGCTGTTCTTCGATGCGCGAAGCGCGAGTTCCTTGAGGCCGCCGCCAGCCGGCAGCAAGCCAACGCCGGCTTCAACCAGGCCGATATAACTCTCCAGCGACGCGACCGTGCGCGCCGAATGCATCTGGAATTCGCAACCACCCCCAAATGCCATCCCACGTACAGCGGACACAACCGGGATCAATGAGAACTTGATTGCCTGGCTGGTGCGTTGGAAGTTTTCGACCATAGCCGCGAAGGCATCGATGTTGCCTTCCTTGATAAGACCCAGCGCGCCCTTGAGGTCGGCTCCGGCCGAGAAAGCGTCGCCGGTCTGCCAAATTACCAATGCCTTGAATTGCTTCTCGGCCATGGCGATTGCCTGCTGCACGCCATCAAGCACATAGTCGTTGACCGTATTCATCTTGGTCTTGAACGACAGGATGCCGATGTCGTCGCCGAGGTGCCACAGGCGCACGCCGTCGTTTTCCCACACCGTGGTTCCCTGGTCGAAGGTTTCGCCGAGGACAGGATCGGGATACAGCTGGCGCGCATACACCGGATGCGTCGAGCGCGGGAGCAGTTTCTTCATGCTGGCCGACCACGAGCCCTTCGCCTCGTGCACGCCATCTCGACCGTCGCTGATCCATTCCGGCAGCGGGGCGTCGCTCATTGCCTTGCCGGCGGCGATGTCTTCATTGATCCATTGGGTAATCTGACGCCAGCCAGCGGATTGCCAGGTTTCGAACGGACCAAGCTTCCAGCCGTAACCCCAGCGAATTGCCAGATCCACATCGCGAGCGCAGTCGGCAATGTCGGCGAGGTGGAATGCGGTGTAGTGAAACAGGTCGCGAAACATCGCCCATAGGAACTGCGCCTGCTTGTCATCGGAGGCACGCAAGGCCGCGAATTTTTCGGCCGGGTTGCGCATTGCAAGGATCTTCGCGACTTCGTCGGATGCCTTCTGATCGGCTTCCCGGTAATCCTGCTTGCCGAGATCGAGTACGTGGATTTCCTTGCCGACTTTTTGGAAGAAGCCAGCGCCTGTTTTCTGACCCAGTGCACCTTTCTCGATAAGCGCCTTCAGCCACGCCGGAGCCTTGAAGTACTTGTGCCAAGGGTCGTCAGGCAGCGTGTCGGCCATGGTCTTGATGACGTGCGCCATGGTGTCCAGACCAACAACGTCCGAGGTGCGATAGGTCGCGCTCTTCGGACGTCCAATCGCCGGGCCGGTGATCGAGTCGACTTCATCAAAGCCCAAGCCGAACTGCTCGGTGTGATGCATCGTCGCCAGAATCGAGAACACGCCAATGCGGTTACCGATGAAGTTCGGCGTGTCCTTGGCGTAGACAACACCCTTGCCAAGATTGGTGACCAGGAATGCTTCAAGCCCAGCCAACAAATCGCGATCGGTTTCCTTGGCAGGAATCAACTCAACCAGATGCATGTAGCGCGGCGGGTTGAAGAAATGGATGCCGGAGAAGCGATGGCGCAACTGTTCTGGCAGCGCTTCGGCCAGCGCGTTGATCGACAGGCCGGAGGTGTTGCTGGCAAGGAATGCCGTGTCGGACACGTGCGGCGCAATCTTGTGGTACAAGTCGCGCTTCCAATCCATGCGCTCGGCGATGGCCTCAATGATCAGGTCGCAGCCTTCAAGCAAGGCGAGGTCCTGGTCGTAGTTGGCAGGACTGATCGCCGCACCGAGCGCCGTGTCGGCCAAGGGTGCCGGCGACAACTTGGTGAGGTTGGCTAGCGCCTTCAGCACGATGCCGTTCGGCGGACCTTCTTTCGCAGGCAGGTCGAACAGGATGGTCTCGACGCCGGCGTTGGTCAGGTGCGCGGCAATCTGCGCGCCCATGACACCAGCGCCAAGCACGGCGGCCTTGCGGACAGGTAGGGTGTGGCTCATCGAATGCTCCGTGGTTGTGACTCATTGAAAGCTCGGCGCGGTGTCGCCGATACAAGTTGGTGCGGGTGACTCAAATTGTGATGGTCAGGGTGCGCGCAGACCGGCAGCGGCGAATTTGATCAGGTGTTGCGCGCTGCGCTGGCGGTGTGCATCGCTGCTGGCGTGGCGGCGCTGGATGACGCCGAAATCAGTCATCGCATACGTCAACGCGCCCGAGATGATGTCGAGCCTTGCGTACATTTCCTGCTTGGCGAGGCTTGGCAGGTGGCGACTGAATTCGGTGGCAAACTCCTTCAACACGTGACCATAATTTTCAGACAGGAACTTGCGAAGACGCTCGTTGTGTTCAGCGAATGCGCGGGCGAGCACACGCACGAAGGTCAAGCCGCCGCTGCCGTCGAGCGATACATCCAACGCGGGATGGATAAATGCAGCGAGCACGTCTTCCAGCGTCGCTTCGGGATCAGTTTTGGCCTGTTGTAGTGCCTGCACGCGACGTTCATTGAGGTTATCAAGGCGGCGACGAAACACTTCCTCGATAAGATTGTCCTTGGACCCGAAGTGGTAATTGACTGCTGCCAGGTTGACCTTTGCATTGGCTGTCACGTGTCGCAGCGAGGCGCCGGCAAAGCCATGCTGCGCAAACAACTCCTCGGCAGCGCCGAGGATGCGCTCTTTGGTGGAGAAGACAGTTGTTGATGCAGCTTGCGGCACACAGGAAACCTGTTTCAAACGAGCGTTTGAATAATAGGCGAGGCATGGCCTACGGTCAAACGCCAGCGAATTGGCACGACATGCTTGCGATTGCCATGCCGCGCCGCAGCACAGCCGGTAGCGACGCGATTCAGCGCTTCCGAAAATCCCTGAGACACACCGTATTTGCGACTTTGATTCGTGCAAAGTGGCGTCAGTTTGCTAGAATCAGGGGTAAATTCGTCATGCAAGTGCGCGATCCTGCACGCTTTCGTGTCAACCGCATCGACCGGCTCGTCGACCATTTACCTTTCTGGAGTCCCTCGCATGGCGTTGGAGCGCACCCTTTCGATCATCAAACCCGATGCCGTCGCCAAGAACGTTATCGGCGAAATCTACAGCCGTTTCGAGAAGGCTGGCCTGAAGATTGTTGCAGCGCGCTATCGGCAACTGACGCGCCAGCAAGCAGAAGGCTTCTATGCCGTCCACAAGGATCGCCCGTTCTTCGGAGCGCTGGTCGACTTCATGATTTCCGGCCCGGTGATGATCCAGGCTCTGGAAGGCGAGAACGCCATCGCACTGCATCGCGAGTTGATGGGCGCGACCGATCCGAAGAAGGCCGATCCGGGAACGATCCGCGCTGACTTTGCGGAGTCGATTGATGCGAACGCCGTTCACGGTTCCGACGCTGCCGACACGGCAGCGGATGAGATCGCCTACTTCTTCGATTCGTCCGACGTCCACTCACGCTGAGACCAACCGACGTGACGACGGATAGAACCAACCTCTTCGACCTGGACCGCCAGGGGCTTCGTGATCTGTTTGCGCAGATTGGCGAGAAGCCCTATCGCGCGGAACAGGTGATGAAGTGGATTTACCATCGTCACGTCACCGACTTCGCGCAGATGACCGACGTCGGCAAGGCCTTGCGCGACAAACTTGAAAAGGTCGCGCGCATTGATCCGCCGAATGTCTTGTTCGAGAAACAGGCCGGTGACGGGGTCAACAAGTGGTTGCTCGGAATGGACGGCGGCAACGCGATCGAGGCCGTGTTCATCCCCGAAACGTCGCGCGGCACGTTGTGCGTATCGTCGCAAGTGGGTTGCAGCTTGGCTTGTACGTTTTGTTCGACCGGTACGCAGGGCTTCAATCGCAATCTTTCCAGCGCCGAAATCATCGGCCAAGCCTGGGTTGCGTCGAAGCAATTGAACAATGTTCCCCATCAGCGTCGCACCCTGACCAACATCGTGATGATGGGCATGGGCGAGCCGCTGCTCAATTTCGACAACGTGGTTCGTGCGATGAGCGTGATGCGCGATGACCTCGGCCTTGGACTGGCCAATAAACGGGTGACGCTGTCGACGGCCGGCCTGGTGCCGATGATCGACAGGCTCCGCGAGGTCGCCGATGTGTCGCTCGCCGTCTCGCTGCACGCAGCCAACGACGAGTTGCGTACGGAGCTGGTTCCGCTGAACAAGAAGTATCCGATTGCCGAATTGATCGATGCGTGCAATCGCTACGCAGCGCGTCGTCCGCGTACGACGATCACGTTTGAGTACACGATGATGAAGGGCATCAACGATCAGCCAGAACACGCGCGTCAGTTGGTGAAGTTGATGCGCAAGGTGCCGAGCAAGGTCAACCTGATTCCGTTCAATCCGTTTACTGGAACGAAGTACGAGCGCTCAGACGAAACCACGATTCGCGCATTCCAGACCATCTTGTTGAATGCAAACGTGCTGACCATGGTGCGTCGCACGCGTGGCGACGAAATCGATGCTGCCTGTGGCCAGTTGAAAGGGCAGGTGATGGATCGTACTCGTCGCCAGGCCGCCTTCAATCGCAGTCTTGAAAAGTTTGTCGAAAACAGGGAAGTAGCCGATGCTGCATAACCTGCGATGGTTGTTCATGCTGGCACTGCTCTCGGCCGCGGGCTGTTCGACCAGCGGTAGCAGCGGCAGTGGCGTGCGCAGCGACAGCCGCGAGCAGGCGCGCGACGCCGCCAGCGCGAACACCCAGCTCGGCCAGAGTTACATGAAGCAGGGAAAGTACGAAGTCGCCTTGCAGAAGCTGCAACGCGCTCTCGCACTCGATGCCAATTTCGTTGATGCACACACCGTCATAGCGGTTTTGTACGAAAATATTGGTGACAGCAAACAGGCCGAGCATCACTACCGTCGAGCCAGCCAACTCAAGCCCAAGGGCGGCGATGAGGCGAATAATTACGGTACGTTTCTGTGCAAGTTACAGCGTCCTGATGAAGCCGAGAAATACTTCCAGATTGCACTGGCCGACCCGTTCTACCAGACGCCGGATATCGCATTGGTCAATGCGGGGACTTGTTTTGCCGGCTCAGGCAAGTACGATGCAGCTGAACGAACGCTGAGAACAGCGCTGGAACGTCGTTCGGACAACGCGGATGCGTTGTTCCAGATGGCGAACGTGCAATACGGAAAGGGCCAGTATCTCCAGGCTCGCGCGTTCATGCAGAGGCTCGATGCAACGGGGGCAATCGGGCCGGACGCGCTTTTGCTGGGGCGAAACATCGAGGCAAAACTAGACAACGCGCATGGCGCGGCGGAATTCAGCCGCCGACTGATTCGCGATTTTCCGAAATCTCCACAAGCCAAATCGTTGGGACCTGCGCAAGGCGCAGGGTAGAGGTCTGGGTTACGCCGGCTGATGACCAAAGCATCAGTCGCATTACAAACAGTCAGGTTCAAACATGGGCACCGATCCCGAGAACATTGAGAACACCGGCACAACGACGCCGAGTCTCGGCCAACAGTTGCGAGCGGGGCGAGAGCGTTTGACGCTTGCCGTGGCGGACG
>JAYUYW010000168.1:0-5672 GCA_043752325.1 Rhodanobacteraceae bacterium
GCCTCATCGTCGAAGTGCGGAATGGAATCGGTGTTCACGCCGGGGAATGCGTACAGGGCACCTTGCGGCGAGTGTACGAAAAGAAATTCACTGCGCGCGACCGCATCCAGCAAGGCCTGTCGCGACGCGTGCAGGCGACCGCCAATCGCGGTCAATTCGCTGATCGTGTCAGGGCCTTGCAATGCCGGCGGCACCGACCATTGCGTCGGCACGTTGCTGCAAAGGCGCATCGCGGCCAGCAGGTCGAATGCACGCAGCAGTTCCTCGATGCGCGCTTGCGCGCCCGCTACCGACATCCAGCCGACTCGATATCCGCATGCGCGATGAACCTTGCTCAAGCCGTTGTAGGTGATGCAGGGCAGGTCGCAGCAGAGCGACGCCATGGGAACGAACATGGCGTCGTCGTAACAGATTGAATCGTAGATTTCGTCGCTGAGAAGGATCAGGCCGTGCCGTTCGGCAAGGGCAACGATGCCCGCCAGCAATTCACGAGGGTAGACGGCGCCGGTCGGATTGTTCGGATTGATGACGACGATGGCCCGCGTCTTCGGCGTAACCAGCGATTCCAGCTCGTCGATATCGGGCAGGTGGCCGCGCTCGGGCGGGCAGGGGTAGTAGACCGCTTTGCCGTCGTTGAGATGGGTCGCTGCCGACCACAGCGGATAGTCCGGCGCGGGGATCAAAACTTCGTCGCCGCGCTCCAGGATGGCGCGAAGGCTGAGATCGATAAGCTCGCTGACCCCGTTGCCGATAAACACGCGATCCATATCGACGGCATTCGCACCGCGCTCGCGTTGTTGACGCGCAACCGCTTCGCGCGCCTGCGGCAATCCCTGCTGTGTGCAATAGGCCTCGCTTTGCGCCAAGTGGCTGGCGACGGCATCGCGGACGTGTGCGGGTGTCTGGAACCCGAACAAACCGGGATTGCCGATGTTGAGACGCACGATGTCGCGGCCTGCGCCCTCCAATTCCCGAGCGCGGCGACTGAGTGGTCCACGGATGTCGTAACGGACATTGGCAAGTCGGCAACTGGGAAGGATCGGGC
This sequence comes from Rhodanobacteraceae bacterium, assembly GCA_043752325.1. Lineage (GTDB taxonomy): Bacteria > Pseudomonadota > Gammaproteobacteria > Xanthomonadales > Rhodanobacteraceae > Dokdonella. Next base: position 1,046 of record JAYUYW010000168.1, read on the forward strand.
GGTGCGACATGACGGACTCGGCGTGGCGGCTGAAAAACGTCGGCGATTCTAGCAAGGCCGCTGCGCCGATACGCCGCGTCGGACGAAGTTGAAATTGACGCGTGGCACACAACCTTCGTCGCCTGCGACCCATCTCAGGGCGTTGCAACGGGACATGGCACCGGCTCCTTATCCCATTGGTAACGCCCAAAATCAGTTGCAATGTTGAATTTTGGTGTTATAGTTAACTACATCACTAGTGAATAGAGTCGCCGTCATGCTGCCCGACCGTTCCGTCGCCATTTTTCTTGCCGTTTCCTGCGTCCTTGCTGCGTGTGCGGGCGGTGATAAGCCCGTCGCCAACGAGACCGACAAGGTCGAGTCGCTGGCGGTCGAAGCGGTCCCGGTCGAGCGTGGGGAAATGGTCGCTCATTACAGCGCTACCGCTGCCCTGCAGGCTGAGCATGCTGCCAGCGTAATCGCAGAAATGCCGGGCACGGTTCTGTCAATCGAGGTAGAGGAGGGCGATCACGTGCGCAAAGGGCAGGTGCTGGCGCGACTGGACGCCGACCGCAGCAAACTCACCCTGCGCCAAAACGAAGCGGAACTGGGCAAGCTCAAGAACGAGGTGGATCGCAACAGCCGCCTGATCGACCGCAAGTTGATTCCGGCGACGATGTTCGACCAGTCGGAATCGCAGTTCCTGGCCCAGCGCGCCGACACCGACCTGGCGCGCATGAAAGTGCGCAAGAGCGAAATTCGCGCGCCGTTCGATGGCGTGGTGACGCGCCGGTGGATCAAGCGCGGCCAGTTCATGGCGAGCAATGCAGTCGCGTTCGAAATTGCCGATTTTTCCGAGTTGACGACCCGACTGGACATTCCAGAAGGTGACGCCGCCGCGTTGAAGGTGGGCCAGCAGGTCTCGATAGCCGTTGACGCTTTGCCGGGTCAGGCCTTCGTTGGCCGCATCGAGCGCATCGCACCGGTGGTGGACCAAGCCAGTGGCACGATTGCAGTGACGGTTGCTGCTGATAATTCGTCCGGACAGTTGCGCCCAGGTTTGTTCTGCCGCCTCGACATCGCCTACGACCGGATCGCTGACGCCACGTTGCTTCCAAAATCATCACTGCTGGGTGGCGGGGAAGACAGCACCGTGTTCGTGGTCAAGGACGGCAAGGCGAAGCGTGCGTCGGTCAAGCTCGGTCGCGAAAACGGCAGCGTCGTGCAGGTACTCGATGGCATCGCAGCGGGCGACATGGTGGTGACGGCGGGCCAGTCCGGTTTGAGCGATGGTTCCGATGTCGAGATCATCGGTACAAGAATTGCGTCCGACGTTGATCCGGCGAGCGTTGCCGCGCACCAGTAGGTCATCACCCATACGATCAGCGCGACTGCGTTACGGAGTTGCGTCAGGCGTCGACCAGCAATTGTGGATCGATTCGGACATCAAACCAGCTCATGCCCCAGTGCAGATGCGGTCCGGTTGCGCGACCGCTCGCGCCGACGGCGGCGAACACATTACCTTGCTCTATCCAATCGCCCACCTTTGCATCGATCCGCGACAGGTGCAGGAAATTGGAGCTGACGCCGTGGCCGTGATCCAGCAGCACGGTGCCGCCAGTTAGATACAGGTCTGGATCGGCAAAGCTGATGATGCCGCTGGCCGGCGCCTTGACTGGCGTTCCCGTTGCCGCCGCGATATCCATGCCGGAATGTCCCGCGCCTGGCTTGCCGTTGTAGACGCGCTGGTTGCCGAAGCGACCACTGATGCGACCACGCACCGGCCAGATGAACTTCTCCGCGAAGTCAGCGCGGTTGTCGTCGCCCTCGCGAGCGGCCGAAACTCGTGCTTGTTCGCGTGCGATGCGCGCTGCGATTTCCGGTGGCGGGTTGACGGTTTTGGGCGGCACGCCGCTGACATATTCGGTCGGGAAGTCGCGCGTCGTCACGGTGATCGAAACGTTCTGCTTGCGGCCGCTGGCGTCGGTCACCTCAACCGATACGAAATCGGTATCGTTACGACCGATACCGAACACGACACCGCCATACGGAGTCGCACGCAAGCCACGACCGCCGTAGCTTGCCGAGCAGCCTATGCCAATCCTGCCGATGACCAGCGACCCTTGGGTAGCGCTGGCAGGAAACACGTTGTTTTCACTATGGGCGAAAGCCGGCAGGGCAAACACGGTGATCGCACTGCCTATCGCACTCAAACACTCGCGCCGCTTCAACGATCAAACTCCAGGCGCCGGCCGCGCACGCTGTCGTCCAGTTTGCCTTGGTGCCAGATCGGCACGCCATTGACAAAGGTGCTGGCGATGCTCGACTGAAACGTCATGCCTTCGTATGGCGACCAGCCGCAACGCGACAGTACATCGGAGCGCTGCACGGTTTGCGGTCGCTTTGGATCAACAAGGATCAAATCAGCCCACGCGCCCTCGCGCAGGAATCCGCGATCGACCACATTGAACAATTGCGCCGGCGCGTGGCAAATCGCTTCGACTAACCGCTCAAGCGTGATCTGCCCCGCATGCACCCGCTCCAGCGCCGACTGCACCGCGAACTGGACCAGTGGCAATCCGGCCGGAGCTTTCTCGTAGGGCTGCTGCTTTTCTTCCAGCGTATGCGGCGCGTGGTCAGTGGCAAGCACATCGATGCGAGTGTCGGCGACCGCCGCGATGATGGCTTCGCGATCACTCGCGCTCTTGATCGCCGGATTGCACTTGATGAAGTTGCCAAGTCGTGGGTAATCGCCTTCATCGAATTGCAGGAAGTGCACGCACGTCTCCGCCGTCACCCGTTTGCCTGTGACGGGACCGGGCTCGAACAGGGCAAGTTCGTCGGCGGTGGAAATGTGCAGTACATGCAAACGAGTGTTGTGGCGACGCGCCAGCTCGATCGCGAGGCGCGTCGACTTGAGGCAGGCCTCGCGGCTGCGAATGTAAGGATGCTGCTCGAGCGGCACGCCATCAGGCCAGCGTTGTTTCGCCGCCGCCATATTGGCGTCGATCATTGGCGAATCTTCGCAGTGGGTGATGATCGGCGTCGGCGTGTCGCGGAAGAACGCGTCGAGGATGTCGGGATCGTTGACCAGCATGTTGCCGGTCGATGCGCCCATGAAGATCTTGACGCCCGGCGTGGCATTCGGATCGACGCGGCGGATGTCTTCCAGATTCTCGTTGGTCGCGCCCATGTAGAACGCGTAGTTGCCGCGCGACACCTCGGCGCCGCGCAAATACTTGGCTTCCAGCGCCTCGGCATTGGTCGTAGTTGGGTTGGTGTTGGGCATCTCCATGAAGCTGGTGATGCCGCCAACAACGGCAGCGCGGGATTCGGTTTCCAGGTCGCCTTTCCAGGTCAGGCCGGGATCACGGAAATGGACCTGATCATCGATCATGCCCGGTAGCAGCCACTGGCCGCTGGCATCGATCACGGTGTCGCCTTCGCGTGCGGGCAGGTTCGCGCCGATTTCGTCGATGCGTCCAGCGCGGATGCGCAGATCGGCACGCCAACGGCGGCCTTCGCTGACCAGTTCGGCATTGACGATAAGAGTGTTATTCATCGGGTGGCTCCGAGGCAGGAGGATGGGGAGGTGCCGGCCAGAACCGGAATGTTTGCGGTACGTGGTCGATGCCGCCGCGACACAGCGGCTGGCAGCGCCCGATTCGCCACGTCGTTAGCCACAGACCGCGCATCGTGCCGAATCGTGCAATCGACACGCGCGCATAGTCCGAACACGACGGGTGGAAGCGACAGTTCTGTCCGAGAAGGGGGCTGAGCCACTTCTTGTAGAAACGCAAAACGGCGATTGTGGCCAAAGGGGCAGGGTTTTCCGATCAGGGCTTGCGCACATTCAGCAGCTTGGATATTGAATGTCGGCATGTCCTAGGCTATAACACGCCGCCGCTACGCCACAAGGTCAGCATCTGATGGGCAATACCAAGGGAAATTCTGCAAGCGCCAGCAAGGCCAAAAAGGCCAAGCCTGCCGCTGTCAAATCCGCGAGCAAGACCGTCGCGAAGTCGAAAGCCAAGGCTGCTACCAAGGCGGTAAAAGCCAAGCCACTGGCCAAGCCCGTCGCAAAGAAAAAGGTCGCGGCGAAGGCCGCGCCCTTGAAGAAGCAGGTCGCAAAGAAACCGGCGCCGAACAAGAAAGCTGCGCCGAAGCCTGTCGCGAAGCAGGTGGTCCCGAAGAATCCTCCCGGCAAGAAGGCCATCGTCAAGTCGGCACCGGCAAGGAACGCGGCGGCGGCGAAAAAGCCCATAGCGAAAACGGCGGCTGCCGCAAAAACAACCGCTGCCGCAAAAAAACCGGTAACTCAGCAGAAGGCCACGCTGAGCACCAAGCCCATTGTCGCTAAGACACTGGCCGCAAAGGCGGCTGGAAAGAAATTACCTTTATCGCCGGTGAACCAACCAACGCCTGCCGCCTTGGCGGCGTCGACATCGGCCCATCGATCGGAATCGTCCGGCGTTAAAGCCGTGGCGGTACAAGCACTACCAAAGAGTTCCGTGAATAATACGAAGACCCGTTCCGCCACCAAATACAAACCCGCAACCGGCAACGACCCAGCCATCACGGTCGAAGATGGCCGCTATGCGCTTCCCGCATCGGTCGTCATCAAACTCCCGGCCGGCTTCAAGCCCGG
>JAYUYW010000169.1:0-2118 GCA_043752325.1 Rhodanobacteraceae bacterium
GATCAAGGCGCGTTCGCGAAGACAGCGTGGCCGTTTGCTGAGGCGGCGAAACGCGGAGCTGCGGGCAGACAGATCAGCCCCAGCGTGTTGATTTCAGACCACGGGGTGACGTCCGAAAGTTCCCCGGATCGACGCGCGCGGCTTGACCGGGCGGCCAACCTGCACGGCGCCACGGACCTCAATCCGTGAACCTTTCTGACATCATGCAACTTGCGTGGACTTGTTCAGAGCATCCCAACAGTGACTCCCGGACCTACCAAATGCCGTCGCAGCGCCAGTTTCTAGTCTCCGCCGCCTTGCCCTACGCCAACGGTGCGCTGCACCTTGGCCACCTGCTGGGCTATATCCAGGCCGACATTTGGGTGCGGGCACAGCGCTTGAACGGTGCTGTCGCCCATTTCGTCTGCGCCGACGATGCACATGGCACGCCGATCATGCTGGCGGCCGAAAAAGCAGGACTCGCGGCGGAAGATTACATTGCTGCGATCCAGCGTGGACACGAAGCCGATTTCGTCGAATTCGGGGTCGCGTTCGATCACTACCACTCGACCCACTCGGCTGAGAACAAAGCCTTGGTCGAACTGATCTACGGTCGCCTGCTCACCGCGGGCGCGATTGCGCAGCGTTCCATTGCCCAGCTGTACGATCCGGTCAAGGCGATGTTCCTGCCCGATCGCTACGTCAAGGGGACCTGCCCCAACTGTGGCGCGCCCGACCAGTACGGCGACAACTGCGAGAACTGCGGTGCGACCTATGCCGCGACCGAGCTTGGTGATTCGCGTTCGGTGGTTTCTGGTGCGACGCCGGAACTTCGCGAATCGGAGCACTATTTTTTTCAGCTGCCGCAATTCACCGATGTCCTCAAAGAATGGTTGCAAGGTCCGGTCGCCCATTCCGGGGTCAAGGCAAAACTGCGCGAGTGGCTCGACGGCGGTTTGCGCGACTGGGACATCTCGCGCGATGCGCCTTACTTCGGCTTCCCTATTCCCGATGCGCCGGGCAAGTTTTTCTATGTGTGGCTGGATGCGCCGATCGGCTACCTCGCCAGCTTCCAGGCGCTGTGCGAAGAACGCGGCATCGACTTTGATGCGTTCCTGAATCCGGACAGCGACGCCGAACTGCACCACTTCCTCGGCAAAGACATCGTCAACTTCCACGGGCTGTTCTGGCCAGCGGTATTGGACGGAGCCGGCATGCGCATGCCGACGCGGCTGCATGTCAACGGCTACGTCACCGTCAACGGCGCGAAGATGTCGAAGTCACGCGGCACCTTCATCATGGCGCGGACCTGGCTCGATGTTGGACTCGACGCCGATTGCCTGCGTTACTACTTCGCCGCAAAGTCGTCTGGCGGCGTCGTCGATATCGACCTGAATCTCGAAGACTTCGCCCAGCGCGTCAACGCCGACCTGGTCGGAAAATTTGTCAACATCGCAAGTCGTTGCGCGAAATTGCTGGAGACGCATTTCAATGGCGATCTGGCCGACGCGTTCTGGACCAAGGAGACACCATCTGTGGCGGAAAAGGCCGCGACGGCATTGCTTGCCGACACCAGCGAAAGTTTGCTGGCGGCAAGCGCGCTTTACGAAAGCGACGAGTTCAGCAGGGCGATCACCGCGATCATGTCCTGCGCTGATCAGGCCAACGCCTACATCGCCGATGCCGCGCCGTGGGCTATCGCCAAGGATGATTCGCGCCGCGACGAACTTCAGGTGATCCTTAGTACCGGCATCAACCTGTTCCGCGCCATCGCCTGCGCGTTGAAGCCGATACTGCCCGCAACGGTGGCCCGGGCAGAAACTTTTCTGGTATTGCCATCCGGCGGCTTTGACAGCTTCGCGTCGATCCCTCTGCACCTTTCCAACCACCGCGTGCAGCCTTACCAGGCGCTGCTAACCCGAATCGAACCTGTGAAAATCGCTGCCATGATCGACGCATCCAAAGAAACCCTGCAACCCACTTCCGACGCGCCGACCACGGCGGCAATTCCGGCCAACGTCGCTACTACGCCCAATTCGTCACCAACGCCAGCCGGCGCTTCGACAACGATTTCGATAGACGACTTCGCCAAACTCGACCTGCGCGTTGCCAGCGTGCTCGAATGCGAATTCGTCCAAG
>JAYUYW010000170.1:0-2103 GCA_043752325.1 Rhodanobacteraceae bacterium
ATCACCGCGTTGGCCATGATCATTGCCGCCGATGGATTGGTCAATCTTGGCGAGTATTGCCTGGCGACACTGGTTCGCAGCCAGGTCATCGAATCGCTCGATCCGTCGTCGCACGCAGCCATCGGACGAACCCGGCTGCCGTCGCTTGCAACCGAACTGGCCAACCTGTACGCCATCGTCGCCCAGCACGGCCACGATGACGAGACCTCTGCATCCCGCGCATTTCAGCTTGGCATTGAAGAAGCGATGCCGATGTCGGTGATCGCATATCAACCTCCATCCGACTGGGTTGCATCACTCGACGAGGCCCTGCCAAAACTGGATCGACTGGCGCCAGCCGGCAAGGAGTTGGTCATCGCAGGTCTGGTCCGTGCCATCTCGTCGGACGGCGTCGTCAACGTTTCCGAGGCGGAATTGCTGCGCACGATCTGCGCTTGCCTGCACTGCCCACTCCCGCCCCTGCTTCATCGCTGACACGCGGCCTTTTTCTGCCCTCGCCCACCGGGGGAGCGGCGCGGCGTGAGGGTTCGGCTCTTTCGCGCTTTCTGATTTCTTTCGGCCATCTAGGCGTCTATACGTCTGTTTGGGCTATCACCAGACGGGTCAAGCGTTTCGCCGGGCTGCCGCCCGCCGCTTCACTCTCCTGTTGGCTATCGCCGGACTGGTCAAGCGTATGGTTCGACTGCCGCCGACCCAGTCACTTTTCTGACGCACAGAAAAGTGACCAATAGATGCGACCCGATGGCCTGTCGGTCGTGCGGTGAAGCCGCACGACTGCGCAAGCACTGGCCGGGTTCGGCTGAAGGCACATCGTGTGCCGCAGCCGAAGCCACGTGATCCCTCGCGTGGCCCGCAAGCCGCTTTTCCGTTCAGCACTTGCCGACAGGAGCGGGCGGGTGAGTCACGAGATACGGCAACCGCCGCAAAGCGGCGGCTTTACACAGCGCGTCGCGCTGCGTGCTTTTGAACTTCATCCCGATTCGGTGAGGCGAGTTGGCGCAAGAAAGCCCGCAAGGGTGGCCGAATGGATTTGGCCAGGTCGCTGCAGGGGCTTGTGATGCGCCTTCAGTGAACCCCGTCGCCAACTCGCGCAGTCGTGCGGCTTCATCGCACGACCGACCCGCCACGGGCGCATCTTTGGGCCACGTTTCTGTGCGAGCAGAAAGGTGGCTCGCTCGGCGGCAGGCGAGAGAAACGCTTGACCAGTTCGGGAGGAACCAACGCACGCCGATTGGCGACACGCAGCGCGAATAGCCATCCTGATCCTCTCGCCTATCCGGAGAGACGAGCACAGCGTGCCGCAGGCAAAAATTGAACCCAGTCACGGGGCAACGCCGCGCGCCGATTTCCGCGCAACGAAATCTTCCGGGAAGTGGTTGAGCGCGCTCAATACCGGCAGCGGAATCAATCCGCCCATCGCGCACAGCGATCCGTAGGTCATGGTGTCGCAAAGGCTGCGCAGCAGTACTTCGTGGTTGGCGTTGTCGGGTTCGGCGACAAGGCGATCAATCACTTCGACGCCGCGTTGCGAGCCGATTCGGCAGGGTGTGCATTTGCCACAGGATTCGACCGCGCAGAACTCCATCGCGAAGCGTGCTTGTTCGGCCATGTCGACGCTGTCGTCGAAGGCGACGATGCCGCCGTGGCCGAGCATGGCGTCAATCGCAGCAAACGCTTCGTAGTCGATCACGGTGTCGAATTGCGATTCGGTCAGATAGGCGCCGAGTGGTCCGCCCACTTGCACGGCGCGAATCGGTCTACCACTCGCGGAGCCGCCACCGATGTCGAAGAGCAACTCACGCAAAGTAATGCCGAATGCTTTTTCGATGAGCCCACCGTGACGGATGTTGCCGCCAAGCTGGATCGGCAGGCAGCCGCGCGAACGGCCAACGCCGTAGTCGCGATACCACGCCGCGCCGCGTTCAATGATCGACGGCACCGACGCTAGCGTGATCACGTTGTTGACCACGGTCGGCTTGCCAAAAAGCCCCTTGATCGCCGGCAGCGGTGGTTTGAAGCGCACTTCGCCGCGCTTGCCTTCCAGGCTTTCCAGCAACGAGGTTTCCTCACCGCAGATGTAGGCACCCGCACCAAGTCGCACGT
>JAYUYW010000171.1:0-2094 GCA_043752325.1 Rhodanobacteraceae bacterium
TGGTGGCTAGGATTGGCGGCGCTATCGCTGCAGCTGGGCGCCCTCGTCGAGCGCTGGCTGTTCTTCGCCCAGGCTCGCCACACCGTGGTGCTTTACTACCGTGCCGGGCTGGCAGACCCGACGAAGCCTTCACGCTCAAATCCGGCATCCAGTTCCGTCACAACGCCGACGTGGCACCGGGACTGGACAAGACCGACACCCTGACCGCGGCGAATCTCGTCTACAACATCAAGTAAGTTTCAGGTTGCAGCACAAGCAAAACGGGGCGGCCTTGGCCGCCCCGTTTTGTTCTTTCGATCCCGATTGGTCCCTAATCGAAACCATTCTGAAACAAGGTCAATACCGCCTTCGGGCCGAAGACGAAACCATCCAGCAGTCCAATCCGCTGCAACGGCGGCGAGTCAATATGCTCGGCATACAATTGACCGCTCACGAACGGCGCGTCCTCGCCGACGGCGACAATGTCACGCAATGACAACCCAGGCCAATTGCCGCCCCACGTCTTGCCCCACAAGGAATGTCCGTCCGCGTCCAAGGCGATGACCATCGCGTCCCCCTGACTCAGACTTCTCAGCGGCGGATCCAATGTCGTGCCGAAGAGGCTCCCGCCGAGATAGATCCGACCATCGCGTTCGAACGCCAGGCTGGCCAAGCTCAGGAATCCCCACCGGCTGCTGGAGAAGCGTCGGATCCAGAGTTCGCGATCGGCGGGGTCGCGCTTGGTCACGGTGGCGTCGTTGTATCCGTTGACGATGAACCAGAGGTTGTCCTGCCGATCGACCTCGACGACGTTTCCCGTCGACTTCGATCCGTCATGCGCGCCCAGGGTTTGCAAATAGGACCGCCGTCCCGACGAATCCAGCTTGAGCAGGAATGCCTTCTCATCTCGGCACACGATCGGGGGCGGCGAGCACGCGCTGTCGTGGATCCAGGTGCCGGCGACGTAGGCGTTGCCAACTGAATCCGCGGCGATGCTATTGGCCTGGGCCTGCAGATCCGGCGCTCCCTCGGCCTGGATCCACACCAACTCTCCCGACGCATCGAACTTTGCGGCCAGCAAGGTGCCTACTCCCTGCCGGGGCAGTTTGATGGGCTGGGCCAGGTTTCCTCGATAAAAGATTCCGGTGACGTAGACATTGCCGTCAGCGTCTGACGTTGCGTCTGACAGATAAGCGTTGACGTCGGGCCCACCGAAGGCGCGGCTCCACAATGGCCTGCCGTCTCGGTCAAGCTTGATCAGGAGTCCGTCGACGTTGCCGACCTGGGGCACGCTGTGGGTCGACAGATCGCCGTCCCAGAAAAAACCCGTCACGTAAACCGCGCCATCGGCATCGACCGTCAGCGCGTCGATCACGACGATGGCGCCCGGTCCACCGATGTTGACCGCCCACAGACTCTTTCCTGCCCGATCCAGGCGTGCGACATAACCATCGCGCGTGCCGACCCGCGTCAACAGGCGCCCGCCAAGCGAAAACGTTTCCGACCCGAACGCGCCGCCAAGGTAACGCGCGCCCGACTCGTCCGCCGTCATTGCATCGAGGAAGGTCCCGGTGCCGGGTTCGCCGTACTGCCACACATCGGTTGCTGCATTCGCGGGTGCGTCGATGTCCATGACCAATGACAACAGCAAGAGTGCGATTGAGCGTGCCTTGATCATGCCCGCAAAAGCCTTTGCAGCAAGTATCCGGCACCTGCCGCGAGCAGGCGTTCGGCTACCGCGAGTCCAAGGCCATCAGAATCGCCTGGTTCGCTGTCGCCTTGCGCGCGCACCGCCTCGCCTGTTGTTGCGTCGCCGACCAGACCGGCGAGATGCAGACGACCTTCACGTTCAACCGCATATCCCGCGATCGGCACCTGGCAACTGCCGTGCAACCGCCGGTTCATGGCACGCTCGGCCTCCACGCAGCGTCGCGTCGGCGCGTGTTCCAGGGCCTGCATCAATTCACTCGTTACCAGATCATCGGCACGGCATTCCACCGTGATCGCGCCTTGCGCCACCGCGGGCACCCAGTCCGGCGCGATCAGGCGCGCACGGATGCGGCTATCCAAGCCCAGGCGCTGCAAGCCGGCGCACGCCAGAATGATCGCGTCGTA
>JAYUYW010000172.1:0-2093 GCA_043752325.1 Rhodanobacteraceae bacterium
CGCTCGACCAGCGGGTTGAACAGATACGCGAACAGTGCCGCGACGATGAAAGGCGTCAACGACGAGCCCAGCATGTACAACACGAAGACGACAACGACGCTCAGCATCAGCCACTTCCAGCGTACGTCGATGGGTTCCCTTTGTGCATTCATGGCGCTGCGTTCCGATGTTAGCGACGTTGCTTGAAGGTGCGCCGGGCCTGCCCGCCCCAGCGGACGACATAGTGCAGACCGCTGGCAATGCTTAGCAAGGCGGTCGCGACGATCAGGCCAGGTTTCAGCGCATCCGGCGCCGGCCAAACCTGAGCCAGTTGTAGCAGGATCAGTAGCACCAGCAGGATTTGAAACACGGTGGTGATCTTCGACAACATGCTGGGCGAGGCATCGAACGGCCCGACCCAATAGTGATAAGTCACCGCGCCAACGACGATCAGCAGGTCACGACCGACGACCAGCAAGGTCAGCCACAGCGGTATCGCGCCGACCATGGTCAGCACCACAAATGACACGATCAGCATCAGTTTGTCAGCGAGCGGATCGAGGATGCCGCCAAGGCGGCTTTGCCAGCCAAAGCGTCGCGCCAACAGGCCGTCCAGCGCATCGGTGATCGCGGCAATGAAGGTGATGCAGAGCGCCGCTGTGTAGTCATGCTGGAGCACGCGCAGGGCGAGCAACGGCACCAGCAACATGCGCAGGATGGTCAGCGCATTGGGCAGGTGGCGCAGAGTGGCGTGCGTGGACATGCTTCGCTTAGCGCGCGAAACCCAGCGTCGCATCGACGCCATCGCCAGCGGTCGCCTTGACGACACGCAACAGCGAACTGCTGCCGATCGCGTCGAGGAATCGGGGCAGGTCGGCGGCCAGCTCCAGATGCATGCGAACCGTTTCGCCATTGGCCTGTTCGGGAGCGACCGAGCGGACCAGTTCCAGCGTGCTCAGAAAGCGGATCAACCGCGCGTAGTCAGTCGCCGAGCGAACGCCTTCGACTAGCACCGTTGCTGAACTCGGCGTCCATCCAATGGTTTCACCGCCGCCGTCGGGCGGTGTCAGACCGTTTTCGCGTAACAGACTGTTTACCGTGTCGGCGTCGAACTGGGCGACCAGCCGAGTCGCGCCCTCGGCATCGGTGCGGTACTGAAACTGCAGTGGTTTTTGGCTGGCACGCGCGATGGCACGAGCGACTCCGGTTTGCGTTGGCGCGCTGGCGTCGCCGGTCAATTGCACCACCACCTGGGCAAGAGCGACCTGCAAACCCTTGGCGCGTTCTTCGTCACCCTGGTTCTGCACGGTTGCATCGCCGGTGTAGGTGCTAGCCGCGTGCGTCAACGGGCTGGCGAGAAGCACGACCAGCAGCAGCGAGAGGCAATAACTAAGGGCTTTGGCGGCCACGGCGCGGTCCGTACAGGGATAATCCGCGCCAGTCTGCCGAATGCACCGCAGCACGTCCAATGCGCGCTGGTCGTTTTGGCGTGGCAGCGCGCAAGGTTTTGTCGGCGCAGGCTTCCCGCTATCATCCGCGGCCCCGCGTTGCAGGCGCCTGCCATGTCCCAACCAATCGAACGCATGACCTATCGCGCCGCTGGCGTGGATATCGACGCGGGCAACGAATTGGTCGAGCGGATCAAGCCGTTGGTCAAGCGCACCTTCCGACCGGAAGTGATGGCGGGGCTTGGCGGTTTCGGATCGCTGTTCGAACTGGGCTCACGCTTTCGCGATCCGGTGCTGGTTTCCGGCACCGACGGTGTCGGTACCAAGCTGAAACTGGCGCAGATCCTCGGCCGCCACGACACCATCGGCATCGATCTGGTCGGCATGTGTGTCAACGACGTGCTTGTGCAGGGTGCCGAGCCGTTGTTCTTTTTGGACTATTTCGCGACCGGCAAGCTCGATGTCGATACCACGGTCAACGTGATCGGTGGCATCGCTAAAGGTTGCGAACTCGCCGGCTGCGCGTTGATCGGCGGCGAGACTGCCGAAATGCCCGACATGTATCCGCCCGGCGAATACGACCTGGCCGGCTTTTGCGTCGGTGCGGTCGAGAAATCGCAGTTGATCGATGGCAACAGCATTCGAAGCGGCGATGCCATCATCGGC
>JAYUYW010000173.1:0-5603 GCA_043752325.1 Rhodanobacteraceae bacterium
AATCCCACTACCGCCGCTGACGTCGCCAGCGCTGCCGTCCATCCAGATGAGCTGCCGAGGAAGGTTCCCGTTGCGCCCAAGGCGCTGAAAACAAAAATCGATTGGCTTGCCAGCAGCCCGTCGATGCCATCCATGAAGTTGTGCAGATTGATTGACCAGACGATGGCCAGTAACAGCGCTAGTGCCATCGCCACGACAAGGATCAACGCCCACCAACCCGACGCGGAAAACGTCGCTGCAATGGACGAAATGAAGTCCAGCGCAGGCACCAGCAACAAGCCGCCGGCCACGCAATGCGCGGCAAATCGATAGCGCGCTCGCAGGCCGCCGTGGTCGTCAATCCAACCCACTGTAGCCACCACGAGCAAAGCAGTGCTGACCAGCAGCGGAGCATCGACTGCGTGGTAAAACGAACTCAGCAAAGCCAACGGTATCAAAACGCAGACCAGCACCGCGACGACGATGCCAAGTCCCCCGCCGCGCGGCGTGGGCACATGATGCGAGCGCCGTTGTCCAGGCAGGTCGAGCATCCGGCGATGCCGTGCGTAGCGAATTGTGAGCACGGTAAGCAGCGCCGACAATGCGAAGGTCGTGACCATCCATCCAGCCACAGACAGCCAGCTGGACGAGACCAACGCGGTCATTCGCCAATCGTTCCGCGGATCGGCTTGATCGTGTCCCAGTTCTTGCAACTGGGGCAATGCCAGTGATGCGCCTTGGCGCCAAAGCCGCAGCGGTTGCAACGGTACAACGCCTGGTTTTCGAGCAGATTGGCGATCAGTTCGTGCAACAACTGGAAACTGCTGCGGGTAGCGCCATCGGCTTGCGCAGCCTTCAGTTCAACAAATGCCAGAAGACCTTTTACTGTTGCGCGTTGGCGCAGAACGCCTTCCAACAACTGGATTGCAGCATCATCGCCGCGCCGGTCGGCATGGATGCCAGCAAGGGCCAGCAGCGCAGACACGCTGTTTTCACGCTCGGTGAGTTGGGTGAGGAATCGCTCGGCTCTAATGGTCTGGTTGGAGCGCCGGTAGCAATCCAGCAATGCCGGCAATACCTCAGGGACGTAGTCAGAGTTTGAGATGGATACATGTTCGAAGTCGGTGATCGCATGTTCCAATTCACCCTGTGCAAGTTGAATATGGCCGCGGATAATGCTGGCCCGGATGCAACCTGGCTCAGCCTTCCATGCCTGCTCCAGCACATCCAATGCCTTGCGCCAGTCGCCGGAAGATCGAGCCTGTTCGGCCAGCTCGCAGTACAGATGAGCGATCACGACATCCTGCGAGTCGCCGCTGGCAACTTCAAGGAGGCGCGCATGCGCGATGGCGTTTTCCCAGTCGCGCTCATGCTGGTAGATCGCCACAAGGTGGCGCAGCGCCGGCGTCGCCAGCGAATCCATCGCGACAAGGTCGACAAACAGATTTTCCGCTCGATCAAGCAGGCCGGCGCGCATGTAGTCCTCACCCAGTTCCAGCAACGCCGATGTCTTGTCGGCCGCGCTCAGATTGGGGCGCGAGATCAGGTGCTGGTGGACGCGGATGGCCCGGTCAACTTCACCACGGCGACGAAACAAATTTCCCAGTGCCAAATGTGTCTCGACGGTGTCACGATTGACTTCGGCCAGCTTGAGGAAGACTTCGATGGCCTTGTCCTGCTGCTCGTTGAGCAGGTAATTCAGTCCGCGAAAATAGTTGCTGGAAAGTTCGTTGACGCGTGCGCCGGAAGTGCGATCGCTGCGGTGGCGGCCCAACACCCAACCCGACAACGCGGCGACCGGCAACAGCAGGAACAGCAAGGCCAGTTCATTCATTGCCACCGCTGCCTGCATCGTTGGCTTTGCGCGCGTTTGCAGGTTGCGGCTGGGGCTGCCGGGCACGACGCAGTTCACGTCGCAGTCGCGGCACGCTGGCCAACCACACCATGGCACCTCCAAGTAGCCAGCCGATGAGAAGCATCAACAGCAAGCTGGCACCCTTGGGTACGCTGAGCGTGCGCAGGTAAAGGTCAAGACTTATCCAGTCGCTGTTGAGCGCGCCGAATACGGCGCCGAACGCTGCAAAGACGAGGGTCAGCAAAACGATCAGCAGCCGCATGGACAACCTTTCATCGAATCGGGGCTGGCACGATGCCAATACCCGCGGGATGCATCAACAATCGGATCAGTCGCGGCGATCAACCGTCCCGCAGCACCTGCCAGGATGTCAGGCTGATACGTCCTGATTGACCCGCTCGCGCAATTCCTTGCCAGGCTTGAAGTGTGGCACATGCTTGCCTTGCAGCGCGACGGCGTCACCGGTCTTGGGATTGCGACCCATCCGCGGTGGGCGGAAGTGCAGGGAAAAACTGCCGAAGCCACGAATCTCAATACGGTCGCCCTCGGCCAGCGCTTCGCTCATCTGATGCAACAGCGACTTGACCGCCATTTCCACATCATTGGCGGCAAGATGAAGCTGGCGATTCGCCAATGCTTCAATCAGCTCCGATTTGGTCATCGATTGGTCGGCGGGCACGGCACAGGTCAGCGTTCAGTGGTGCCCGTCGGGTGGCGGGCACGAGTAGCAGGCAGGAGGGCGCCGACACGCGGCCGGCGCCCCGCGATCAACGTCCCAGCTTTTCCTTGAGCAAGGCGCCAAGCGTCGTATTTGCCGCCGATTGACCTTGATACTCGTCGAGTGCGCCCTGCAACTCCTCATCATCCTTCACGCGGATCGACAACTGCAGGGTGCGGCCCTTGCGGTCCATGCCGATGAACTTGGCCTCGACCGGATCGCCCACCTTGTAATGAAGGGTGGCGTCGTCGACGCGTTCCTTGGCGATGTCATTGGCTTTCATGTACCCCTCGACGCCTTCGGCCAGATCTACCGTGACGCCCTTGGCATCCACTTCGCGTGCCGTGCCGGTGACGATGCTGCCACGCGGATTGGCGGCCATGTACTGGCCGAACGGATCCTGCTCAAGTTGCTTCAAGCCCAGCGAAATGCGTTCGCGCTCGGGGTCGACCGCAAGCACGACGGCTTCGAGATCTTCGCCCTTCTTGAAGTTGCGGACCAGTTCCTCGCCAGTTGCCTGCCAAGAAATGTCGGACAGATGCACCAGTCCATCAATACCACCATCGAGACCGACAAAGATTCCGAAATCGGTGATCGACTTGATCTGACCGGTGACCTTGTCGTTTTTCTTGTAGATCGCCGCAAAGGCTTCCCACGGATTGGCCCGGGTCTGCTTCATGCCCAGCGAAATACGACGACGCTCTTCATCGACGTCGAGAACCATCACTTCCACTTCGTCGCCGACCTGGACCATCTTGCCCGGGTTGACGTTCTTGTTGGTCCAGTCCATTTCCGAAACGTGGACCAGGCCTTCGACACCCGGCTCCAGTTCCACGAAGCAACCATAATCGGTGACGTTGGATATCTTGCCGAGAATGCGCGTGTCGGCCGGGTAGCGACGCGTGATGTTGACCCACGGATCTTCGCCGAGCTGCTTCAAGCCGAGCGATACGCGATTGCGCTCGCGGTCGAACTTGAGCACGCGCACGTCGAGTTCGTCGCCGACGTTCACCACTTCGGACGGATGACGGACGCGCTTCCAGGCCATGTCGGTGATGTGCAGCAGGCCATCGATGCCGCCGAGGTCTACGAATGCGCCGTAGTCGGTAAGATTTTTGACGACGCCTTTGACGACGGCGTTTTCCTGCAGGCGATCGAGCAACTGCTCACGCTCGACGCTGAACTCGCTCTCGACCACCGCGCGACGCGACACCACCACGTTGTTGCGCTTGCGATCGAGTTTGATGATCTTGAATTCGATGTCCTTGCCTTCGAGATACGAAGGATCGCGAACCGGACGGACGTCCACGAGTGAACCCGGTAGAAACGCGCGAACATCCTTGATGTCGACGGTGAAACCGCCCTTGACCTTGCCAGAGATGCGGCCGCTGACCGCCTCGTCCTTGGTCTGCGCTTCTTCCAGCTCGTCCCAGACAAGGGAGCGCTTGGCTTTTTCGCGCGACAGCATGGTTTCGCCGAAACCATTCTCAATCGAATCGAGTGCTACCTTGACTTGGTCGCCAACCTGGATCTCGAGCTCGCCTTGCTCATTTCGGAACTGCTCGATCGGGATGATGCCTTCGGACTTCAGGCCCGCGTTGACAACGACTACGTCGGAGCGAATCTCGACGACGACGCCGGTGACGATGGAGCCGGAACGGAGCTTGTCGAGGGAGCCTTGGCTCTGCTCGAACATTTCGGCAAAGCTTTCGGAGAAACTGTCTGTCATTTGGGTTTCCATGGATAAAAAAGAGCCATCGCCCTGCCCCGTGGGGCCAGTCCGATCCAGCTCACCTTTAAGGGTGCATTGCACCGTTGAATTTCCGGACGAGTCCGGGCCGTTCCTTTCGCGGTTGCGTCAGGCCGAGCGCACCAATGCCAACACCCGGGCGACCACGGCGTCGACTGCGATGGCAGTCGTGTCCACGATCAGGGCGTCGGCGGCGGGCTTGAGCGGCGCTACCGCACGAGAGGCGTCACGCGTGTCACGCGCTTCGATCTCCCGCAAAAGGGCGGCGAGATTAACACTCAATCCCTTGTCCTTCAACTGCTTATAGCGTCTTTTCGCGCGCTCCTGCGCGCTCGCCGTCAAAAACACCTTGAAGTCGGCATCGGCAAAGATCACCGTGCCCATGTCACGTCCATCGGCAACAAGGCCGGGGTTGCGTCGGAATGAGCGCTGCTTGTCGAATAGTGCTTGCCGAACGCCCGGGATCGCAGCGATCGCCGACGCCGCAGCGCCCGCCGTCTCGGTGCGAAGTTCATCTGTCGCGTCGTGGCCATTAACCACAACACGCGTTTCCCTGCCGTCCTTCGGATCACGAAACTGGATCTTCGTCGTCTCGGCGCAACGGGTCATCGCGTCGGCATCGGACAGGTCGAGATTGGACGCGCCAGCCGCGTAGCCCACCGCGCGATACAGGGCGCCGGAATCGAGCAAGTGCCAACCCAGCGCATCGGCAACGGCGCGGCTGATTGTGCCCTTGCCGGAACCGGAGGGACCATCGATGGTTAGGACAGGAATCGAAGAACTCATGGGCAGCGATTCTAACGCGTCACCTCGTCTGATCGTCGGTATCAAAACCCGCTCACGGAAAAGGGCGCCGAAGCGCCTTTTTCTTTTCTACTGATCGGCCGACTCTCGACCCAAGTTACGGAGCAACGCTGTCGAAACCGTTCGCAAAGATCAGATTGGGCGGAACGGTCGGAATCAGGCAGAACTCATCAATCGTGCCGATATCCTGCCCCGCTCGATCAATTGCCTTGAGGGTCCAGTTCGCGCCGAGCGGCGACCCATCGAACACGGTCAGCGGATTTGCGGGTTTCTTGATACCGCTGATTCCTGGCGAAGACGCACCGCACGTGACCGACGTTGCAGCCTCATCGTCAAATGTGACGATTACGTTGCCTACGCTGCAATCCGTCCCGCCGAGCCGACTACCAAGCGTTACCGATGTCGTGCCGTTACTCAGCTGCAGATCAAGGTCACCGGGCCATGTATGGGTAATCTTCACACTGACATCCAAGTCGGAAATGTTGCCAGCAGCGGAC
>JAYUYW010000174.1:0-5588 GCA_043752325.1 Rhodanobacteraceae bacterium
TCAAGTCACCGGAACCAGCAGTCGAATCAACACCCGCGACGCGTTCGATGCTCACGTCGCCCGACCCTCGCTTCACTGACACCTGCAGGCGTTTCGGAACGCGCACTTCGAGGTCTATGTACGCGTAGTTGGATCCAAACCAGCCATTCCAGTTGACCGTGCGATCACCCTTGTCGACCTTGACGAAAACGCCTTCACCGTCGCGTGCCTGCTGCAGGCTGAGACTGTCGAGCGCCTCCTGACTCGATCCACAGGCGCGGCCCCGGATTTCGATACGCTCAAGTCCGTCCACGCCTTCGAGATCCATGTCGTCGGAACCGAATTCCATCGCCAACAAACGCAGGCCGCTGGCGTCGATGTCGAGATTACGTGGAGCGTTGAATTGGCAGTTGTCGGCGATTACGGAGCTGCTCGCGAGCAACAGGGAAATGGCAATCACGGTCCGCATGGTTAATGTCCTTGAAAGTTGCTCTGAGATGCACGGATGCGTCGGATGGTTTAGCGACACTCCAAATCAGTCGTTCCAATTCCTGCCTCGTCACTCCTGCGTGGCAAGTTTTGCGCGCGCCCACAGCGCTTCCTGCGCGGATAACGTCATGTCGGACAGCGTAGTGCCATCGTCAGTGGCCAGCTGCTCCATCAGACGAAAGCGCCGTTCGAATTTAGCGTTGGCATGGCGCAGCGCATTGGAGATATCGACCTTTGCGTGCCGGGCGAGATTGGTCGCGACAAACAGAACGTCGCCAATCTCTTCGGTTAGGCGTTCGTGGTCGGGTTGGACGGTCGCGAACTCGGCGGCGACTTCGTCGACTTCCTCGCGAAGTTTGGCCAGCATCGGTTCCGCATTGGTCCATTCAAAGCCGACCGTGGCTGCGCGCTTCTGCAATTTGGTCGCCCGTTGCCATTCGGGCAGGCCGCGCGAGATGCCAGCCAGCGTGCTCGTGTCGGCGCCGCCACGCGCTTCGCGCTCGCGGCGCTTGGCGGCTTCCCAGCCCTCGCTGTCGGCGGCGTCGGGATAGCCATCGCCGAACACGTGCGGATGCCGCTCGGTCATTTTCGTGCAGATTGATTCGACGACATCGTCGAAGCTGAAATGGCCAGACTCGGTCGCGAGTTGCGAATGGAACACGACCTGCAAAAGCAGGTCGCCCAACTCGTCGCGCAGGTCGTTGTAGTCGCGTCGATCAATCGCATCGGCGACTTCGTAGGCTTCCTCGATCGTGTACGGCGCGATGCTGGCGAAATCCTGTTTCAGGTCCCAGGGACAGCCGCCATCGGGGTCTCGCAGCTTCGCCATGATGGCGAGCAACGCATCGATCTTCATGGCGCTCGCGTGCCGATCAGGCTGGCCCAGTCGTGGCTGGAATCTCCGCCGACAATAAATTCGGGATTGAGCAGCGAATCCTTGCCGTTGTAGAGCAGCGGCTCGCCGTCGAGTCGGCAGACCATTCCGCCCGCTTGCTCAACCAAACATTGGCCAGCGGCCGTGTCCCATTCCGAGGTTAGTCCAAGGCGCACGTATAAATCAGCCTCGCCCGCAGCGATGCGCACGAACTTGAGCGACGAACCCATTGCGAGCAATTCGTGACTGCCTAGTTGCTCGATCATGCCGGCCAAGCGCGCATCGCCATGCGAACGGCTGCCTGCGACAACCAGCGGCACAGGGCGCGGACGCGTCGTGACTTGCATCGACGGCGCGCCGTCACGCGACAGCCAGCAACCGCCGCCGTCCCATGCAATTGCCAGCTCGCCGGTGACCGGTGTTTGCACCACGCCGATGACCGGTCGTTGATTGTCGATAAGCGCGATGTTGACGGTGAACTCACCGTTGCGCTTGACGAATTCACGGGTGCCATCGAGTGGGTCGACCAGCCAATAGCGCGTCCACTGGCGGCGCTGCTCCCACGCCAGCGCGGCGGACTCTTCGGAGAGGATCGGCACATCCGGCGCCAGCCCGCGAAGTCCGTCGACGATGATGTGATGCGAAGCCAGATCGGCTTCAGTCAGCGGCGAACGATCGTCCTTCTTCTCGACATCGAAATCGGTCCGGTAGACAGCCAGGATCGCGTTCGCAGCGTCCATGGCGATCTTCGCGGCCGCATGGCTCAGTTGTTCGAGATTCATGGATCAGGCATGAAGCGGCCAGCGAGAAATTCGCGAGCCATGAACAACGCGGCAATGGAACGCGCGCCACTGACTTCGGGATGCGCCAGCAATTCGTGAAGATCGGCCATCGGGAATGGCACGACTTCAAGCGGCTCCGGTTCGTCGCCTTCGAGTCGCTCGGGATACAGATCAGTCGCGACCACGATATGCGCCATCGCCGTCATGTATTGCGGGGACGTGCTGATCGCACCGAGCACGGTGATGTTGCGCGCACCGAAGCCGATCTCTTCCTTCATTTCCCGATTGGCGCCTTCCTCCGGCGTTTCGCCGGCATCCAGTTTCCCTTGGCACAAGCCAAGCTCGTAGCGCTCCATTCCGGCCGCGTATTCACGCACCAGCAGCACGGTGTCTGCATCCCGCATTGGCACGATCATCACCGCGCCGGAGTGAAAGGAAGCAAGCCGCTCGAAAGTGCGTTTCTCGCCATTGGAAAATTCAAGGTCGAGTTGCTCGGCGCGCAGGAAATTGCTGCCCTCGATACGGCGGCGGGCATGGATGATCGGTTGATTTCGCATCGGCCCATTGTAGCCGCTGCAACCGACACGGCTCGTGACGCAACCTTGGGTGCGGCGTTTCACAACGGCGCAAATGGTCGCCGGCGCAGGAGATTCCACCCAGCCGTCTGGCCTGATGAAACGCTATCCGGCTTACTGTGAAAACAGCTTGAGCGCCTGTGCATGCAACCCCGCCGGCCCCGCCAACACGCTGCGCATCTCAAGACCGACAGGCGATCCATCCAGTTGCGTAAAGGCACCACCCGCTTCTTCGACAATTACCGACAGTGCCGCGACATCAAGGATGTTGAGATCGGACTCGATAACCAGGTCAATCGCACCGCGCGCCAGTAGATGGTAGTGAACAAAATCGCCATAGCCACGAACGCGACCAACACGCTGGATCAGTTCCGACAGCGCCTGCCAGCGCGTTGCGTCGGCAGCCAATGACCGGATGTTGCCGGTCGATATCGCAACGCGATGATCGAAAACGTCGACATTCGACACGCGAATCGGTTTGCCGTTGAGGAAAGCCCCGCCGCCGCGAACCGCCGAGGCACGTTCGTCGTACGCGCAGGCATCCGACACGCCCACCACGATTTCACCTTCGATCATCAACGCGATCTGCGTTGAAAAAAATGGATAGCCGCGCACGAACGACTTGGTGCCATCGATGGGATCGACGAGCCAGAGGAATTCGCTGTCGCCACTGCGACCGGCTTCTTCGCCAAATACAGCGTGGTCGGGATATGCATTTAGCAGCACCTCGCGAATCGCCGTTTCGGCGTCGCGATCGGCGTCGGTGACCGGGGTTAAGTCATCCTTGGTGGTGATCGAAAAATCCTGCGCGGCGTAACGCGGTTTCACGATTGCTGCTGCCGCATCGGCAGCACGCTGGGCAACGGCCATCGCGCGATCCAGGTCGTCGCTGTTCCAACCGCGACGCATGCTTAAAACAACTTCAGCAACTGGCCGCTCAACAAATAGTGCGACGATCCATCCGGTTGAGGCTGACCGACATAGCGCAGCATTTCCTGCACAGCAGGATCGTTGTTTCGCGCCGACAATTTCGCCTCGGCTGTGAAAAGGTTGTCCTTGATGTCGAACACGCCATTCACCTCCAGGTTGCCCTGCCCGCTGTCATGGACGATGCCACCGATGCTGCCATCCGGCTTCGACGAAAATTCCGCCACCACGTCGGCGAAGCGTCCTTCCACTTGACCGGTGACGCCGACTTCGCTCCAGCGTGCGTTGCCAACGGCGCCGAGCATCCGCCCATTGTTCCATTGCGCCTGGCTGACGACGCCGCTGATGTTGCCGAGCAATTGCAAGGCCGGGACATCAAACGCCGGTTGGGCGAGGCTGGCCGGTAGTCGGAAACGCAGGTCGCGTATTTCGTAGTTGCCGGGAGCAACCCGGGTGGCAACGCCAGTCGCTTCGATGTCGTTGCCGCGGATGTGCAGGTCGGCAACCATGCGGCCGCGCAGCAATGGGCCTTTGTCGACGCGCCAGTTCACTTCGCCAAGGTCGCGACCGAACACACTCACGCCGTCGGCATGGCCATTCCAGATGGTTCCGCGCACGCCGGTCATCACAGCTGGCGCAAGGCGTGCGCCAAACCAGCGTACCGCCATGTCGGCCGGCATCACCCACGCAAAAACCAGCAAGGCGAGGCCGCCGAGCACGATCAACCAGAACAGGGACTTGAGCAGACTCATGAAAACCTTGGATTTTTGTCAGGGGAGCGACGCGAACGTCGGTCAGGGTGCATCTTCGAGCGTTATCCGAGCGCTAACAAGGCCGTTGCCCTCGGCGCGGTCGACGGAAAGATCGGTGACTCGGACGCCGTAACTCTTCGCCAGCGACTCCAGCCAGCCAACGATGGTGTCGAACGACGCGAACTCAAAACTGGCGCGCACACTACGGTTGCCGATGGGCTCGACACGCTTGAGCTGTGATTCAAGGTTCGCATCACGGGCGCTGGCATCGACCAAGGCCAGCAGCGATTTTCCTTGCCGGTCGAGCCTCACCGACGTCGAATTCGCGGCTGTCGACGGGATCGCAGCAACAGCCCGAACCAAAGCCAGTTCGCGCCGCTGCACTTCCACTTCCTCGCCTAGGCGCGCTCGCTCGCGCCCAAGCGGTTGCCAGACCAATCCCCACACCAGCATGACGACCGCCAGTGCAAGACCGCCTCCGAAGATCAGCCGTTCGCGTGCCTGCAGGCCATCCCACCAGAGCCTAATCACAGTGCACCGCCACGAATGCGCAGGCGGCCATCGACGCCGTTTTCGCCAGGATTGCTGCCGGTGAACTCTACGCTCAGGCCGGCTTGCGCGGCGAGCCGTTCGCGCAGGCTTTCCAGCGCCGGGATGTCGGGCGCGCGCAAGGCGAGTTCCAGCGTACCGCTGCGATATTCAATTCCACGCAACTGGATGCGCGTGCCGGTGCCAAGCACGGGAGCGAGGCGAGCGAGCAAATCCAGCACGCCACTATCGACGCCGACAGCAGCGCCGGGCATGCGATCGGCAAGTAGCGTCGCCACGTCGGATTGGCGCAGCTGTTCGGCGCTGCGATCCGGTAGCAGCACTTGCAGCTCGGACACGGTTGCGGCGTCTAGCTGGCGCGCGTCTGTGCGCAACGAAATTACCTCAGCGACGCGGGTGACCAGGGCCAGCACAACGACCGCTGCGGCAAGCATGGCCAGCTTGCGAAGTCTTCCAACCGCCACTTCCTGGCGATGCGCCGGCGCGAATTCTCCAACCAGCAGGTTCAGTGCGGGCGTCGCGGGCAGGTTTCGCGCAAACGCCGCAAGCGCGTCGCCGGTTTGATGCACGGTGGGTGCGGCATCGAAGCCTGTAGTTTGCAGCCAGGCTTCGACTTCGGCCGGCGCACACACCAGTGCGGATGTCGGTCCGAGTCGGACCA
>JAYUYW010000175.1:0-13448 GCA_043752325.1 Rhodanobacteraceae bacterium
CGGATCGCTGGGCGCTGTATGGGCTGGGATCGCTGCTGTTGCTGCTGGGTCTGCGCCGCCTGCACCGGCGCGTCGATGGCGTCTAGGTGTGAACCCTTCGGAATCCCGCACGCTTGCAGTGAGCGCACCAGCCGATGGCACATGCAGGCGCGGCTGCGAGTGCGATGATGGCGGCACCATCCGTTGCCGGAATCGCCCCGATGAAACGCCTGCTGATCGCCATGCTATTTGCCGCCATTCCGTTCGCGCACGCGCAAAGCCCTGCGACCAATCCTGTCGATGCGCGGTTCAAGGCGATCTACGAGAAGGAGTATCAATGGCGCAAGCTACAAGGCGGTGGTGCCGATGAAGATGGTGACGACAGCAACAGCAAGAAGACCTTGCCCCAGGTGGATGCGAAAACGCAAGCTGGCCGTCTGAAAGTATGGGATGAGGTTCTCGCCGAGCTCGGCAAGCTCGACGTCAAGGCGCTGTCACCGAACGACCAGATCAACTACGCGGTGTATCGACCGCAGGTCGAGAACCTGGCTGCCGAAGTGCGCTTTGCTGCATACGAAGCGCCGTTCAACGCCGATTCGTCGTTCTGGTCGAACCTGGGTTTCATGACGCGCCGACCCTTCAAGAACGCGAATGAGTACCACGCTTACGCCGCGCGACTGGCCGACGTGCCGCGCTATTTCGACGACCAGATCACCAATATGCGAGCCGGCCTCAACCGCGGTTTCAGCGTGCCGCGCGCGGTGCTGGATGGTCGCGACGTGTCGATTGCGGCGGTTGCCGATTTGAAGGAACCGACCGCATCAACTTTCTACGATCCGTACAAGAAGATGCCGGCAAGCATCCCTGCCGCCGAACAGGAAACACTCCGCAAGGAAGGCGTCACCGCGATTCGCGACAAGCTGATCCCGGCCTACGGGAAACTGCTGAAGTTCTTCCGCGACGAATACACGCCGAAGGCGCGCACAACGCTTGCCGCCGAAGCGCTGCCCGATGGCAAGGCGTTCTACCGCCAACAGATACGCGAATACACCACGCTTGATCTCGACGCCGACCAGATTCATGCGATTGGCCTGGATGAAGTCGCGCGCATCAAGAGTCAGATGGACGAGATCATCAGTGAGCTGAAGTTCCAGGGTAGCTTCGCAGAGTTCATCACCTTCCTGCGCACCGATCCGCAGTTCTACGCGAAGACGCCACAGCAACTGCTTGATCGCGCGGCGTGGATTTCCAAGCGCGTGGACGGCCAGGTCGGCAAGTTCATCGGCACCTTGCCGCGTGCACGCTTCACCATCGTGCCGGTACCCGCCGACATCGCACCGTTCTGGACGGCGGGCCGAGGCAGTGTCGACACCTATTGGCTCAACACCTACGACCTGCCATCGCGGCCGCTCTACAACCTGCCAGCGCTGACCTTGCACGAATCGTCACCAGGGCATTCCTTGCAAGGTGGCCTCGCTCGCGAGCAGGCCGAACAACCCGCGTTCCGCCGCGAGAATTACATTTCGGCGTATGGCGAAGGCTGGGCGCTGTACACCGAAAAGCTTGGCACCGAGATGGGCATTTACGAAACGCCGTATGAAGATTTTGGCCGGCTGACCTACGAAATGTGGCGCGCCTGCCGGCTGGTGATCGACACCGGCGTGCATCACATGGGCTGGACCCGGGACCAAGCGCTGGCCTACCTGCGCGACCACACCGCGCTCAGCGAACACGAAGTGACTACCGAAGTTGATCGCTACATCTCATGGCCGGCGCAGGCGTTGTCGTACAAGCTCGGCGAAATTCGCATCGTGCAGTTGCGCGCCGAGGCCGAAAAGGAACTTGGCACGAAGTTCGACATCAAGGCTTTCCACGATGCGGTTCTGAAGCAAGGCTCGGTGCCGCTGCCGGTCCTCGACGAACAGATCCGCGCCTTTATCGCCGAAGCCAAGAAAGCCGATCCGAAAAAGATGAAGGAACCGTCGGCGTAACTACCACCTCGTCATGACGCGCGGAGGACTTTGCGCGTCATGACGCTTTTGAACCTCAGTACGTACGTCCTGCCGACGCGTCGCTTTATAGATAAGCGCGCGGCATCCCTACAATGGCGGACTGCCATAATCGTGGGAAGCTTCAATGTCTTCAGCTGTGCCGTCGTCAAAACTTCGCGTTGTGTTTGCGGGAACACCGGAGTTCTCGGTGCCATGCCTGCACGCGGTTATCGCATCAGGCGTCGACGTGATTGCCGTTTATACGCAACCGGACCGGCCTGCCGGGCGTGGTCGCAAGCTGGCACCCAGCCCGGTCAAGCAGGCAGCAATCAATGCTGGCATCGTCGTCGAGCAACCCGAGTCGTTGCGTGATGTCCCGGCACAGGCGCGCTTGAGCGAACTCGCACCTGACCTGCTGATCGTCGTTGCCTACGGTCTGATCTTGCCGAAAAAAGTGCTGGCGATTCCGCGCCTGGGTTGCTGGAACGTTCATGCGTCGTCGCTGCCGCGCTGGCGCGGTGCGGCGCCGATCCAGCGCGCGATTGTTGCCGGCGACAATGAGACCGGCGTCGACCTGATGGAGATGGAAGCGGGCCTCGACACTGGCCCGGTCCTGCTGCGTGCAAGCACGGCAATTGCCTCAAATGAAACCGGTGGATCTCTGCATGATCGCCTGTCTCTGCTTGGTGCAGAACTCCTGGCAGATGGTTTGCGTCGCTTGAGTGACGGGACGCTGCCAACTGCAAAGCTACAAGACGAATCCGGCATCACCTACGCGCACAAACTGGAAAAATCCGAGGCGAAACTCGACTGGTCGTTGCGAGCAGAGCAACTCGAACGCCAAGTGCGTGCGTTCAATCCGTGGCCGATTGCCGAGGCCGACATTGCGGGTGAACACCTGCGCATCCACGCCGCCGTTGCACTTGATGACACCCACACGGCGGCGCCTGGCAGCGTGATCTCGGCGCGTGCTGATGGCGTCGATGTTGCGACGGGAAATGGCGTCTTGCGCATCCTTGCTGTTCAGCGCGCCGGCGGTCGCCGCATGGCTGTGCGCGACTGGTTGAATGCGCGGCCCGACTTGTGGGGCAAGGTTTGAGCAGCGGCGTCGCCGTTCGCGTCGAAGCCGTGCACGCCTTGGCGCGCATTGTTTTCGATGGCGTGTCGCTGCGGATGGTGTTGGCAACCAGCGCGCCGCGCATCGCCGACTCGCGAGATCGTGCTTTGCTCTCGGCATTGCTGTTCGCTGGCACGCGCGGTTGGCTGCGCTTCGATGCAGCCTTGCCCTTGCTGATGGATCGCCCACTGCCGCAGAAATTGCGCGAGCTGCGCGCGTTGCTGGTGCTCGCGCTGGTCCAGATCGCCGCGCTGGAACTGCCCGAACATGCGGTCGTCGCCAGTGCCGTCGATGCCGCCAAAGCGCTCGGCTACGTGAAACAAGCCGGCATGGTCAACGCCGTGCTGCGACAATTCCTGCGCGAACGCGACGGTATCGAGCTGCAACTGGATCGCGAGCCGGTAACACGATTCGCGCAACCGCGCTGGCTGATCGATGCGATTCGCGCCGACTGGCCCGATCAAGCGAACGCCATCATTGCTGAAAGCAATGTGCAAGCAGCGTTGACCCTCCGCGTGAATCGCCGTGTCAGCAGCGTGGATGCCATGCGCGCGAAGATCAATGCCCTCGGATTTGAAACTGAGACCGACGTGCTGCTGCCCGATGGATTGATTCTCGCCGACAGCACCGACGTGACGCGATTGCCCGGTTTCAACGAGGGCGCGTTTTCGGTGCAGGACGGCTCTGCCCAGCGCGTCGTTGAACTGATGGACCTGCAAGACGGCCTGCGTGTGTTGGATGCCTGCGCGGCACCCGGCGGCAAGGCCGCGCACATGTTGGAACGTGCCGACATTGAACTTCTCGCTCTGGATCGCGATGCCTCACGACTGGATCGCGTTCGCGCCAATCTTTCACGCGGAGGATTGAGCGCTGATGTTCGCGTCGGCGATGCCACCCAACCTGATGTATGGTTCGATGGTCGCGCGTTTGATCGCATCCTGCTCGACGCACCGTGTTCGGCGCTCGGCATCCTGCGCAGGCAACCGGATATCCGCCTTCATCGTCGCGCGTCGGATATTCCCAACCTGGTGTCGACGCAATCGCAAATGCTGGACGCGCTGTGGCCGTTGCTGGCAAGCGGCGGTCGACTGGTCTATGCCACTTGTTCCATCCTGCGTGCCGAAAACGAGAACGTGGTGGCGCGTTTCCTCGATGCCCGCGATGATGCACAGGCGCTGGCGCTGTCATCCGAATGGGGCGAGGTCGCCGGCGCGGGTCGACAACGGTTGCCGGGCGATCGGGGGATGGACGGTTTCTACTATGCAGTCATTGCCAAGGCAGCTTGAGCGCGTCACGCGGGTCACGCGGCGAACGCTCGTTTGCGTGCTGCTGTCGCTCGTGCTGGCGGCTTGCTTGGGCCCGCGCGACACCGGGAATTCGCTCAGCGTGCGCAGCGCATCGATTGTGAACACGATCAACGGCCCGGTGCTGCAGCTTTCGCTGGATTGCGAGTTGGGCGAAACCTTGCTCGATGCGCTGGATCACGGCATTCCCTTGACCTTCGCCGTACATTTGCGCAGCGATGATGATGTATTGCAGGCCACCCGCCGCGTCGAGATGCGCTACTTCCCGCTGTCGCGACGCTACGTACTGCGCGACCGTGATCGCAGCGACATTATCCGCAGCGCCATCGCGCCGGCCTATCTGGTCGATGCACTCGCAGCTTTGCGAATTGCGATTGATCGGCAGGTCGACGACATTCAGGTAGGCACGCGCTGGCACGTCCGCGTCAGCCTGGAACGCAATGCCTTGCCCGGTGCTCTGCGGCTGCCGGCGTTTTTGACGCGCGCGTGGCGATTGAAAACCAAGGAATTCGAGTGGACCGCCGGCGCTGGTTGAATATCCTGCTGCGACGCTTGCTGCCGATCGTCGCGGTCGTCGGCTTGTTACTGGCGTCTTTGCGGCTGGCCGAGGAAGTGACCGGCGGCGGGCTGGCGTTGTCGCGCAACTACCAATGGGTGCTCGGTGCCGCCGTCTTTGCCTTGCTGGTGCTGCTGGCGTTGATCGTGCAGCGGCTGTGGCGACTGCGCACCGATATCCATCGCGACGTGCCCGGTGCGCAACTGACGCGACGCCTGCTGATCATGCTGGTATTGCTGGCAGTGCCGCCGGTGGTGGTGGTCTATGCATTCTCGTTGCGCTTCCTCGATGCGACGGTCGACAACTGGTTCAGCGTGCCGCTGGAAAGCGCGCTCGGTGACGCGCTGGAAGTGGGCCGCGCGGTTGTCGACGAGCGCCTGGTGCGTGCCGAGAAAAGCGTCGTCGCTGAAGTCGCCTTGATCGGCAACCGTAGCGACAATGAGTTGCAGGACCTGCTCGATGATTCGCTCGACGCTTTGGCCGGCAGCGAAGCGGTCAGCCTCAGCGTGTTTGACGCCAACCATCGCCTGCTGGCCGCAGCCAGCTCGGATCCGCGCCTGTTGCAGGCACCGCTGCCCGATGGCGCGATCCTGCTCCGTATGGCTGGCGAAGGCCGCTATGCCGCGGCAGAACCCTTCGTCGATGACCTGATGTTGCGCGTGGTGTTGCCTATCAATTCACGACCCGGCGACCAGCGCAGCGTGCAGGGTTTGTTCCTGGTGTCGCCACGCCTGCAACCGCTGTTGCGAAACATCGAAAACGCGAGCTTCCAGTTCCAGACCTTCAAGTATCTGCGCGAGTCCCTGAAACTTACCTTCGCGTTGATTCTTACCTTCGTGCTTTTGCTGTCGGTGTTGTTCGCGATGCTGGCTGCGTTCGGCATTGCGCGCCGGCTGGTCGCACCGATTGGTCGCCTTGCCGCCGCCACGCGTGCCATCGGTGCCGGACGTTTCGATACGCCATTGCCTGCGGCCAGCAATGACGAACTGGGTTTTCTGGTTCGATCTTTTGCGCAGATGACGCGCGAGATCGAACTCGCCAGCGCGCGTGCGCGCCACAGCACGCACGAGATAACCGAGCAACGAGCGTGGCTTCAAGCGCTGCTGGAGCGACTTTCGGCAGGTGTGCTCGGTTTCGATCCCGAGGCGCGCCTGCGCATCGCCAATCCGGCAGCAGAAACGATTCTTGGCGTCGCCCTCGGAAAGCAGAGCGGACAGACTCTCGCCGAAATTCGTCGCGACGCGCCGCAACTGGCCAGCTTCACCGATCCATTGGCGCGACACTTTCGCGAAGGCTTGCGCGAGTGGCGCGAGGAACTTGTCATTGAAACAGCGGAAGGTCGGCGCGTGCTGATGCTGCGCGGTGCGGCGCTGCCCGGCGACGCTGGTTACGTCGCCGTCTTCGATGACTTGACCGTGCTCAACCGCGCCGAACGCGACGCCGCCTGGGGCGAAGTCGCACGCCGACTCGCCCACGAGGTGAAGAACCCGCTCACGCCCATCCAGCTAGCCGCCGAACGTCTGCGTCGGCGCTTCCTGGGGCGATTGCCCGCCGACGATAGCGATGTTCTTGATCGCGCCACGCGCACCATCGTTTCGCAGGTCGAAGCACTGAAGACGATGGTCAATTCATTCGGCGACTACGCACGACCACCGCAAATCACGACACGGCCGATCGCGCTCAATGCACTGGTTGATGAAGTACTTGATCTGTACGCCAATGACCAGCGGCTAACCCTGACCAGCGACCTCGTTGTAGATGAACCCCTCGTCCGCGCCGACGCCGTGCGCCTGCGCCAGGCGTTGCACAACCTCCTGAAGAATGCGCTGGAAGCCGTCGGCGACGATGGCAAACCGCAGATCACGGTATCGACGCGAGCGATCAGCGATGGCGGCATGAACTGGGTCGAACTCAGCGTCGCCGACAACGGCCCCGGCCTTCCAGAAGACTTCGGCGAACGCTGGTACGAGCCCTACACCACCAGCAAGGCGAAAGGCACCGGGCTTGGGTTGGCCGTGGTCAAGAAAATCGCCGAAGAACACGCTGGCAGCGTACGTGCCGAAACCCGCACCGGTGGCGGTGCAGAATTTACCTTGCGGCTACCGTTGGGTTGACCGACACGATGCTCAACCAAAGCCCGCGTTCGGTCGCTGCACGAACATTCCGGGTATAAAAAACTCGCGGTCTTGGACCGCGAGTTCCTGGAGCTTCAGCAGACCGCAAGGTGTAACGCGTCTGATTACTCGACTTCAAACTTCTGCAGGCTGACCGGCGTCGTCGACTGGCCCGTAAGAATCACTGCAAGCCTTGTGTTCACAAGCCCGGTAAACGTACGAAGGTCGGCCGGAATGAAATTGAAATCGGTGCGGCCACTTGCATTTCGATAAAAACCATTTCCGGCGTTGACGGCGTTCGTCCCCACTGTTGGCGCGGCGGTGTGTGTGAGAAGGCCGGTAACGTCGGGGCTATCTGCCAGCCCCGCGCCAGTATCTACCTGGAAGTTCACCGCAAAGCCCTTGTTCGTTAGCGAATTCAGACGAACCGGAATTGCAAGAGTGATTGGAATCGTCAGGAATGTATTCGCCGTAGTCGTAATCGGGCCAAGGTCGGCGGTGATCAGCGCACCTGCTGGGTTCGAGTAAATCGGCGTCGCCGTCTGCGTGTACGTATCCCATAACTGGATTCGAGCACGGACATTCGTGTAGCTGCCGGCTGCAGTAGAGGCCATATAAACAGTGACAGCGGTTATATCAACCTGAGGGCCCGCCGCTACAAGATTCGCGGCGCCACCTTCATAGGTTCTGGGCACGCCAGTTGTCGTAGTGGGGGTGCCGCCGGTAAACGAGTCGTATACCACCGTGGCGCCACCTTCGACTTGAGGACCAACCTGGATCGTTTGACCAGGCACAAATGTGGCTGGTGACACCGAGTCGGCCACGGCGACGCCGCTGGTGAGGGCTGCAATGGCCAAGGCAAGAATGCGAAACTTCATGATTTATCTTCAAGGATCGAACGTAGCGCGGCTTTCGCGACGAATTTGTATACACGAGGTTTTTGTCACGGCACGTGAATTGCGCTTGTTGTTCAGCTTGTCTCGCGCGTTACGTTCATGTGCCTCGCGCGCGTTGGTTCGATGTCTGGTTGCGCAAGTTCGTTCGAACCGCCTTTTTTGCCGCCCGGAGCTCACGCCGTCGTTCCGACCATCCGGCGAATACGAGGTAAAGCGCCGGCGTCGAGAAAAGCGTGAGGCTTTGCGATACCAGCAGACCGCCGATCATCGCGATGCCGAGTGGAGTGCGCAGTTCGCTGCCTACGCCAAAGCCGATCGCCAGAGGCAGCGCGCCGAGGATTGCCACCAGCGAAGTCATCATGATCGGCCGGAAGCGGACCAGGCCGGCTTCGCGGATTGCTTCGAGCGGACTCAGTCCCTCGTTGCGCTGCGCGTTCAACGCGAAGTCAATCATCATGATTGCGTTCTTCTTGACGATGCCAATCAACAGCACGATGGCGATCACCGAGACGATGCTGAGTTCCGTATCCGTGACCAACATTGCCAGCAGAGCGCCAACGCCTGCCGCCGGCAACGTGGACAGAATCGTGACCGGGTGAATCAGGCTTTCGTAGAGGATGCCCAGCACCAGGTACACCGCGATGATTGCGGCGAGGATGAGGATGCCCTGGCCCTCCTGTTGCTGCTGGAAGCGGCGGAAATCTCCGCCGAATTCGCCCTTGATGTCACCCGGCATTCGGAGCTCGCGCATGGTCGCCTGCACCAACGGCACCGCCTCGCCCATGCTGATGTCTTCGGCAAGGTTGAAGGTGACGTCGAATACCGAAAACTGGAAATCGTGTTGAACGGTCAGCGGCGCGCGGCTGGGCGCAATCGTCACCAGCGTGCTCATGGGAACCATCTTGCCATTGCTTGATCGCACGTAAAGATTGCGAATCGTGTCGACGCCGGGGTTGTCTCCGGTGATCGCGTTCAACACGACGCGATATTGGTTGAGGTCGGAATAGATCGTCGAAATCTGGCGCTCGCCGAACGCGTTGTAGAGCACGCTGTCGATGGCGCCGATCGACACGCCCAGTCTCGATGCGGTATCGCGGTCGATGGTGAGGTTTTGTTGGATGCCGCCATCGTCGAGTTCGGTGCCGACATCTTTGAACTGTTTCAGCTTGCGCAGTTGCGTGGCGAGTTTCGGACCCCATTCCAGCAGCTGGTCGTAACTACCGCCCTTGAGCGAAAAGCTGTATTGGGAATCTCCCCCACGCGGTCCACCACCGCCGCCGAAATCCTGTACAGGTCGCAGGCGCAACTGGATACCAGGAATATTGGCAGTCGCTTCCGACAACCGTCGCAACACGACGAACGTGGATACATCGCGACCCTCGTTGAGCGGTTTCAGATTGATGTACAGCTGGCCGCGATTTCTCCGCGCGCCCGGGCCACCCGAGCCAACCGTGGAGCCGACACTCTCCACGGCGGGGTCTTTCGCAATCAGACCGGCGACGCGACTTTGCAGCTGCGACATGCCTTCGAAAGAGATCGATGCATCGACGACCACCGTGCCTTCCATCGCGCCGGTGTCCTGCGGGGGCAGGAAACCAAACTTGAGAAAAGTGGCCAGCCACACGGTCAGCACCACCAACAGCAGCGGTTGCAGGCTCATTAAGCGCGGGTGTTTGAGCGACCAGTCCAGGCCGCTGCGATAGCCGTTCAACATGCCGCTGTGAAAGCCGTCAATCCAGCCATTGAGCCGAGTCGATTTCGGCGGCGAGTGATGCAGCGGCAGGTAGCTGCCGCACAGCGAAGCAGTCAATGTCAGCGATACCAAGGCCGAGATCGCAATCGCCGCCGCAATGGTCACCGCGAACGAATGCAGCATCATTCCGAGGAAGCCACCCATGAACAGTAGAGGCAGGAATACGGCGATCAGCGATGCCGTGATCGACACGATCGTGAAGCCGATCTCGCGCGCGCCATCAAGCGCGGCCTGTAAGCGCGACTTGCCCATGTCGAGATGGCGGACCACGTTCTCGATCACGACGATGGCGTCGTCAACGACGAAGCCGATCGAGATGACCAACGCCATCAAGGTAAGGTTGTCGAGGGTGAAATCGAAGTAATACATCGTGACGAAGGCGCCGGCCAGCGACAGCGGAATCGACACCGCGGCGATCACGGTGGGTGCAATGCGACGCAGGAACAAAAGCAAGGTCAGCACTACCAGCGTGAGGCTGATCAGCATGGTGATCTGCACTTCCTTGATCGAGGCGCGAATGGTGCCGGTGCGATCATTGAACGGGGTCAACTCCACGTCGTCGGGCAACCAACTGCGCATAAGCGGCAACTGGTCGAGGATGTTGTCAACGGTCTGGATCACGTTGGCATCGGACTGCTTGGTGATGACCAGCAGGATGGAACGCTCGCCGTTGAACCATGCAGCCTGGCTCGCACTTTCCTGCCCATCACTCACTGTCGCGACATCGCGCAAGCGGATCGGCACGCCAGCGCGCACTGCAATAATCAGATCGGCGAACTGGCTCGCCATCTGCAGACTGTCGCTGGCCGATATCGCCATCGTCGTATTGCCATCGCTCAAGTGGCCTTGCGGCGAAGTCACGTTGGCTGCGGAAATTGCATTGCGAACCTGATCGGCGGACAAGCCCATGGACGTTAGTTGCTTCAAGTCGAGATCAACGCGCACGGCAGGCGTCGCGCCGCCAGCGATGCTGACATCGGCTACACCTGGCAACTGGCGCACGCGCTGCGACAGCAGGGAATCGGCCATGTTGTAAAGGTTGGCCATCGGTTGTGATTTGGATCGCAAGGCCAGCAACAACACGGGCGAGTTGTTCGGATTGGCCTTGCGATAGATCGGTGCTGTACGCAGGCCGGATGGAAGATCAGCCTGCGCTGCATTGATCGCCGCCTGCACGTCACGCGCCGCGCCATCGATGTTCTTGCCGCCATCGAAGAACATGATCACGACCGCCGTACCTTCGCGATTGTTCGACCCCATCTGGTCGATACCCGAGATCTGTCCGAGATGCCGCTCCAACGGCGCGGCAACCGTTGACGCCATATTCGCCGCATCCGCGCCCGGCTGATTGGCGATCACGAAGATGACCGGAAATTCCAGATTCGGCAGCGAAGCGACGCCCAATTGCATGTACGCGAGCGCACCGCCCACGAACAGGCCGAGCGCGAGGAGAATCGTGCCGATGGGGCGGCGAATGAATGGCGCCGAGATATTCATCCTCGCCCTTCTCCATGTTGCGCCGTCGCGCTTCCGATTGCTTCCTTCTCCCCTCGAGAGAAGTGTCGAAAATGAAGGTCCGGCCCTTGAGTCACCATTCGGCTTGGAATGGCTGTCGCCAGACTGGTCAAGCGTATGGTTCGGCTGCCGCGCCGCGCTTTTCCGTTGGCTGCCGCCAGACGTGTCAAGCGTTTTGCCGGGCTCCCGCCCGCCGAATCCTTCTGCTTGCCGGCTTCAGCCAAGGTTTGTCCAGCGTCTCGCCGCGCTGCCGCGCACCGAGTCACTTTTCTGCTCGCACAGAAAAGTAACCAGAAGATGCGCCCTTGGCGGGTCGGTCGTGCGATGAAGCCGCACGACTGCGCAAGCTGGCTCCGGGGTTCGCTGAAGGCGCATCCCTGCACCGGCAGCGAACTGGCCGAATCCATTCGGCCACCCTGCGGGCTTTCCTGCGCCAGCTCGCCTCCCCGAATCGGGAGGTAGGTCAAAGGCACGCAGCGCGATGCGCTGCGCAAAGCCGCCGATTCGCGGCGGTTGCTCTTTCTTCTGATCCACCCGCCCGCACCTGTCGGCAAGTGCTGGACGGAAAAGCCGCTTGCGGGCCACGCGAGGGATCGCGTGGCTTTGGCTGCGGCACAGGATGTGCCTTCAGCCGAACCCGGCCAGTGCTTGCGTACCCGCACGGCTTCACCGTGCGGGCGACAGGCCATCGTGTCGCATCTTTTGGTTACTTTTCTGTGCGGACAGAAAAGTGACTCGCGCGCCGGCAGGCGCGAGAAACGCTTGACCAGATTGGCGTGCGGCGAACACAGCGAAGATGAAATCTTCGCAACGCCGAAAGGTTGCGCAAGGGCCGCACCCTCATCCCCGACCTTCGGATCAAGTCCGTGGCAGGCTCTTCGCCCACGGGGAGAGGGGAGAGAAGCAAGCCGCAGGCGAAATGGAGCGCCGCGCGTCATGCGAGCCGCGCCTCGCGCCGCAACGCGCGTCGCTCGGACGCAAGTTTCAGTCGATCGGAGAACCTCTCCATGTAGAGGTAGAGTACCGGCGTGGTGTAGAGCGTAATCAGCTGCGACAGCAACAGACCACCGACAATCGACACCCCAAGCGGACGCCGCAATTCGGACCCGATGCCAGTGCCCAGCGCGAGTGGCAAGGCGCCAAACAGTGCAGCCGCCGTCGTCATCAAAATGGGTCGAAAGCGCAACAAGGCGGCACGCCTGATCGCAGTTTGCGCATCGACGCCTTCGCGCTGCGCTTCAATCGCGAAGTCGATCATCATGATCGCGTTTTTCTTGACGATGCCGATCAACAGGATGATGCCGATGATGCCGTCGATCGACAGGCTGTAGCCGCACACGGTGAGCGCGAGCAAAGCGCCAACACCGGCTGGGGGCAGGGTCGAGATGATCGTGATTGGATGGATGTAACTTTCGTAAAGCACGCCGAGCACGATGTAGATGACGACGAGCGAGGCGAGGATCAGCAGTACTTCTTCAATCATGGAAGACGAAAATTCCGCCGCCTTGCCGATGAAGTTGCCGCGGATCTGGGTGGGCATCTTCACGATTTGCTGGACTTCCTCAATGGCATCGAAAGCTGCCGACAGCGAGTAACCGGGCGCCAGGTTGAACGAGATCGTCACCGCCGGCAACTGGTTCTGATGGCTGATGACCAGCGGCGCGTTT
Organism: Rhodanobacteraceae bacterium; assembly: GCA_043752325.1. GTDB lineage: Bacteria > Pseudomonadota > Gammaproteobacteria > Xanthomonadales > Rhodanobacteraceae > Dokdonella. The sequence goes on from JAYUYW010000175.1 coordinate 12,893, forward strand.
ATCACCTTTGCCGTCACCAGCGAAGCCAGTGGAATGCTGCCGCCGCTCGCCAATGCAATGCCGGTGTTGCCTTGCGACCCGATTCCGCTCGGCGTTGCCGAATTGCTCGACGTGACTTGCCCAAGCGTGGTGGCGTTGCTGCCGATCAGCGCGCCACTGCTACTGCCGCGCACGGTCAGCCGATTCAACAAGTCAGACTGGGTACGGAATGCCGGATCAACTTCCAGCACGACGCGATACTGGTTCAAAGGCGTAAAGATGGTCGAAATCTGGCGTTGGCCGTAGGCCGAATAGAGGGTGTCGTCGATGCTCTGGATCGGCACGCCAAGACGGCTGGCCTGATCGCGATCGATCTTCAAATCCAGTTGCAAGCCGTTCGCGGACAAGTTGTTGTCGACATCGGCGAGTTCTGGGCGCTGTTGCAATGCTGTCGTGAGCTTGTTCGCGAATACGTGCAACTCGTCGCTGTTCACGTCAGTCAGGGCGTACTGGTATTCGGTCGGTGCTATGCGGTTGTCGAGCGCGATGTCCTGCACCGGTTTCAGGAACAGGGCGA